>NZ_JBTSRB010000055.1:0-17848 GCF_054637675.1 Metallibacterium sp. | reverse complement strand
CCCAAAGCAGCGGTTCCCTGCCCGGCGCGCAGCACCCGCGCGCCCCACCTCGAAGCATCGCGGCGCCCGGATCGCGGGCGCCGTTGCGTGCCGTGCATGGCCGCACCGTCACTCATGCGCGGTGCCTCCAGCGCGACCACCAGCCGCCCTTCGACGCCGCGGCCGACGCGGCGGGCAAGGCCGGTGCCTCGTGGGCCGGGCGATTGTAGAGGATGCATCGCGGGCGCGTCAGTACGAGATGCAGCGCTGCGTCCGCGCCCACGCGCGCGGCGGCGGCGTCGCGCCCCTCGGCCAGCAACGGCACGCGGCGCTCGCTGTGATGGGCATCGGTCGCCAGCAAGTGCACCAGCCCCTCGTCCAGCATGCGCTCGGCCCAGTAGCGCGGACGGCGTCCGTAACGGCCGGTGAGACTGCCGGCGGTCAGTTGTATCCACGCGCCTCCGCGCACCAGCTTGGCGAAGACCGGGTAGTGCTCCTCGATCCAGGTGAGCCGTTCGGGGTGCGTCAGCACCGGCACATAGCCGGCCGCCAGCACCTGGAACACCGACTCCTCGAGCCGCGGCGGCGCCACATGGTGCGGCGGCTCGAACAGGAAGTAGCGGCTGTCCGCCAGCGTCGGAATGCGCCCGCTGCGCAGGCCCTCGAGCAGATCCGGGGTCAGG
The DNA here is from genome assembly GCF_054637675.1 of Metallibacterium sp. Taxonomy (NCBI): domain Bacteria; kingdom Pseudomonadati; phylum Pseudomonadota; class Gammaproteobacteria; order Lysobacterales; family Rhodanobacteraceae; genus Metallibacterium; species Metallibacterium sp. The sequence continues at coordinate 17,186 of NZ_JBTSRB010000055.1, read as the reverse complement.
TGGGTATCGGCGCCCGAGGTCAGCGTCAGGTCGATGCCGGCACGCGCCAGCTCCTGTCGGAACGCCTCCACGGCGACCAGGATGCGCGCGCGGTCGTTGTCGTAAAGCCCTGGATAGATGTGCGGCGTGCAGGCGACGGTACTGATGCCGTCCTGCGCGGCCATGCGCGCCATCGCCAGCGCCACCGCCAGGTCGGGCGCGCCGTCGTCGATCGCGGGCAGCATGTGGCAGTGCAGATCGATCATGTCGATGACCATGTCGGGAAATCGCCGCGGGCTCGCCCCGCGGCGAACCGGCGGACGCGGACATGAAGCCGGCGCGCGACGGAACGCGTGCCGCGCATCATCCCGTCGCGACCTGGGGCGTATTCAATAGGCATTTTTGTTCGCGAAGCCGCGCACCAGGGTCAGCGCGATGATGCGCAGATCAAAACCCAGCGACCAGTGTTCGATGTAGTAGAGGTCGTGTTCGATGCGGCTTTTCATCTTGTCCACGGTTTCAGTCTCGCCGCGCCAGCCATTGATCTGCGCCCAGCCGGTGATGCCGGGCTTGACCGTGTGCCGCAACGCATAGTGATCGATCAGGCCCATGTACAGCGCATTGTGCTCGACCGCGTGCGGACGTGGACCGACGATGGACATGTCGCCCTTGAGCACGTTGAAGAACTGCGGCAACTCGTCGAGGCTGCTGCGGCGCAGGAACGCGCCGAAGCGGGTCAGGCGCGGATCTTCGCGCCGTGCCTGGGTGACCGCGCCGGGTGTCTCGTGGTGCATGCGCATGCTGCGGAATTTCCATACCTCGATCTCGCGCCCGTCCCAGCCGTGACGCTTTTGCCGAAACAACACCGGCCCGCGCGAAGTCAGCTTGACCGCCAGCGCGATCAGCAGCAGCAGCGGACTGATCAGCAGCAGGATCAGCATCGACAGCAGCACGTCCTCGGCGCGCTTGAGCGCGCGATTGAAGCCCTGCATCGGCGTGGCGCAGAGATCGAGCATCGGCGTGTCGAGGATTTCGGTCACCCCGTTATTGAGCAGGTACAGGCCCAGCAGATCCGGCACGTAGCGTACGTTGGCGGTGCTGCTGCGCAGTTGCGTCAGCACCGGCCCGAGGCGCGCGCTTTGCTCCAGCGGCAGACTGATCCACGCCTCGTCGATGGCGTGGGCGGCAACGAACGCGCCCAGCTCCGCCAGCGGCCGCACGCTGGTGTCCTCGACATGGCAGGCATCCACGCCCGGATCGAACACGGCGGCCACCTCGAAACCCGCCCACGCCGGATCGCGCGCGCGCCGCAGCAGAGCATGCGCCTGCGCGCCGCAGCCGACGATGACCGCCTTGCGCAGGTTGTAGCCATGCGCGCGCAACGTGCGCAGCAGCATGTACACGCCGGCCCGCAGCAGCAGCAGCGCGGCGGCGGTGGACAGAAACCACAAGCCCATCCACCAGCGCGAGAGCTGCCCGTTTTCCTTGACCAGCACCAGCATCAGCAGGGTCAGCGCGTACACCGCCGACCAGCCCAGCAGCGCCTGCCCCACCGGCGCGCGCAGGCCGCGCGCGCGCCACGAGCGATACACGCCAATCATCGGAAACAGCAACGCCACCAGCAGCGCGGCGATCACCACCACCGCGATGTACTCCAGCGGCAGCGCATCCGGCACACGGCGAAAGCGCAGCGCATACGCCAGCACCGCGCCGCCGATCACCAGCACCACATCCGCGATGCGGGTGAGCGCGGTGAACCCCGCCGAATAAGCTCGCAACAGCCCCCGTTTCATGCCCCCTCCGTCCCTGCATTGCGCTTGCGCATCGTGCGTGACTCCCGGTCGTACGCTGCGCCGAATCCGTGCGTGGCGTCTCGGTTGAGCTCTTGCCGAACCTGATAGTGCCGCCGCGCGCGACGCTTTGACAAGCCTGCGCGGCATACAAAATCGAAGCGCTACCGTGAGGCGCGCGGCCGCGCGGAATTTCGGTATGGAAACTGTAATGTTGGTCAGTGTGCGCGGGCGCACATGACCGAGGCGGGGTTCAGTGCTTGCGCATGCCGACGCGCGGCGGCGCGCAGGCATCGCCGCGCAGATCGCGCGGCAGATCGCAGCGCGTGTAGATGCGCGTGTGCCCGCTGACGCGGCGCGCGATCACCTCGAGGATGCGGTTGGACGGAAACGCCCGCCCGTAGGTGAGCAGCAGCGGCAGCAGCAGCCCCAGCGCCATCCAGCCGCCGGCCTGCTGCAAGCGTCCGGGGCGGCGCTCGTGCCACAGGAACAGCGCCGCCAGCAGCGCGCCCCACAGCGTGCCGAGCACGGCTTCGGACGGCGAATGCGCATCCAGCGCCAGCCGCGACACGGTGACGCCCAGCGCCAGCAACGCGCCCAGCAACGCCGCCACGATGCGCCAGCGCCGCCGTGCCGGCGCGGCCAGCAACGCGGCCAGCACCGGCCAGATCAGGAACGACAACGCGCAGTGCCCGCACAGGCCGACGAAATCCAGCCCCGGCGGGTGCAGCCCCCAGCCCATGTACAGCAACTTGCTCAGCGCCACCACGCCGACATCCACGCACAGCACGCCCAGCCACCACCAACCGGTGGCGCGCGTGCCGGCGCGCAGCAGCAGCCACGCCGCCAGCAGCAGCGCGATCGGCAACAGCACCGCGCTGTCGCCCAGCGCCGTGATGCGCCACCACCATGCGTGCATGCCCATGCCTGCCCTCCGCCGCGATGCGCGCATGATGCCGCATCGGTGCGCTGATTTTCTCAGCGCGCGCAGCGCGGAAGCCGCGACAAAGCGATCTGGGGGCCGCGCAATCAGGCGCTAAAGCGAACCGGGAAGGCATGATCCTTCAATGCGCGCGTTGCAGGCAGATGCGACGTATCTACAGGTGTACACTGTCGCGGATTGAGGAGAATTTCATGCATTCGAGCATTTCCCGCTGGGGCAACAGCCTTGCCGTGCGCTTGCCGTCGGAGCAGATCAAGATGCTGGGCCTGCGCGAGGGCGCCGCGGTCGACGTCAGCCTGACCGCGGCCGGTGAGATCCGCATCGTTCCGCTGCGGCCGTTCGACAAGTCCGCTTTCGTCAAGCGCCTGCGCGCGGCGCAGGCGCGCATGCCGGAGTCCGAACCCGTGCTCGACACGCTGCGCGACGCGGCCCGCTACTGATCCTCCGCGCGGATGATCTACCTCGATACCAGCATCCTTGTCGCGCTGCTGACACGCGAGCCGGCCACCGCCGCCGTCACCGCGTGGTTCGCCACGACCGAGTCGCCCCTGGTGTCGGCGGACTGGTGCGCCGTGGAGTTCGCCAGCGCCATCGCCATCAAACAGCGCGTCGGCCAACTGCGGCCCGTGCACGCCAGGCGTGCGCACGCGGCATTCAAGGAACTCAGCGCGGGCGACTTGCGACTGCTGCCGGTCAGCCGCGAAGCGTTTCAGCGCGCCGCCGATCTCAGCCGGCCGCAACACGCGGGTTTGCGCGCGGGTGACGCGCTGCACCTGGCCGTGGCCATGGAAGCCGGCGCCGCAACCCTCGCCGGCCTGGACCGGCGCATGAATGCCAGCGCGCTGCGCCTCGGGCTGCGTCTTGCCTTCGACCTTGCGCCCGCGCCAGAGCGTTGACATGAACCGATCCGCAGGGTGCCACGCATGAACCCGACCATCCTCGTCACCGGCGGCGCCGGCTACATCGGCGCGCATGCCTGCGTGACGCTGATCGAGGCCGGTTTCACCCCGCTGGTGCTGGACAATTTGTGCAACAGCAGCGCCGAGTCGCTGCGCCGCGTGGGGCGTATCAGCGGCGTCGAACCGCGACTGATCGTTGCCGATATCCGCGATGCGCAGGCGCTCGATGCGCTGTTCGCCGCGCAGCCGATCGCCGCGGTGATGCACTTCGCCGGACTCAAGGCCGTGGGCGAGTCCACTCGCGATCCGCTGCGCTACCACGACAACAACGTCGGCGGCAGCATCGTGCTGCTGCAGGCGATGCGGCGCGCCGCCGTGCGTACGCTGATCTTCTCGTCCTCGGCCACGGTGTACGGCGAGCCGGGCTTCGAGCAGTTTCGCGAGGACATGCGCTGCGACCCGGTGAACCCCTACGGGCGCGGCAAATGGATGATCGAGCAGGTGCTGGCCGATCTCGCGGCCAGCGAGGCCGGCTGGCGCATCGCCAACCTGCGTTACTTCAATCCGGTGGGCGCGCATGACAGCGGTCTGATCGGCGAGGACCCGCGCGGCGTGCCCAACAACCTGATGCCGACCATCACCCAGGTGGCGGTGAGCCGGCTGCCGCGGCTGCGCGTGTTCGGCGGCGACTGGCCGACGCCGGACGGCAGCGGCGTGCGCGACTACATCCATGTGATGGATCTGGCCGAGGGCCACGTGGCCGCGATGCGCCACCTGCTGGCGCACGATCCCGCGTTGCTCACGCTGAACCTGGGCAGCGGTCGCGGCATCTCGGTGCTGCAGATGCTGCACGCGTTCGAGCAGGTGCTGGGCCGCGCGCTGCCCTGCGAGATCGTCGCGCGCCGCCCCGGCGACATCGCCGCGTACTGGGCCGACCCGACGCGCGCCGCGCGGGTGCTGGGCTGGCGCACGCAGCGCGATCTGCACGCCATGTGCCGCGATGCCTGGCGCTGGCAGCAGGGCAACCCGCAGGGCTACGCGCTGGATTAGCGGTGCGGTCGGCGCGACCGCATCAACTCGCGCTGCCGGAGTCGCTGCGCTGCAGCGCCACGCTGCCCCGCACCTGCCCGGCGCCGGCGGCTTGCAGGTGCAGCGCGCTAACGTGGATGCCCTGCATCTGCAGCGCGGCCAGCCACGGCAGCAGGCTGGCGAAGGACAGCGGCTTGAGGTTGAGTCGCAGCGTGTCGGATTGATCGCTGCCGGCGGGCAGATCGAGCACACCGGCCAGGCCTTGCGCGCGCGCGCTGGCACCGACGCTGGCGGCGAGCGAGGCGGATGTCGATGCACTGGCGGCGGGCGCGCCGCCGGCCGGCTGCAACGCGGCCTGCGCGCGCAGCGCGATCAGGCGCACGGCGGCGCCGCGCATCCAGGTGAGGTCGTTGCGCAACACCGTGACGCGCTCGCTGCGCAAGGTGATGCCGCGCTGCAGCGGTGCCCACACCACGGCGTAGAACACGCCCACGATCAGCACCGCCGCCGCGGCCATGACCATGCGCCGCTCGCGCTCGGCAAGAGCCTGCCACCAGGCGTTCATGGCGTGCCTCCGCTACTCACGCGCAGCAGCGCGGATGCACCGGCCGGCCGCACGGGCGGCGGCCTCAATCGCACTTGCAGGCCTTGCCCGTCCAGTTGCCTGCGCAGCGCGGCGTAATCGGCGGGCCGTGGCAGGGTGAGCGCCAGTTGCAGTCGTCCGTTGGCGTAGTCGAGGCGCTGCACGCGCGCGCCGGGCATGCTGGTCAGCGGCAGCGTGGCTTGCGCCAACAGGCTGAGTCCGCCGCCGCCACCGGCCTTGCGCTGCGCGCTGAGCAAGGCTTCGGCCAACTGCGCGCGCGCATCGACGATGCGCCGCTGCTCGGGCAGCACGCGGTGGAACAAGGTATCCACGCCTTGCTGCAGCAAGGCTTGCTCGCGACCGAGGATGACGTAGCGCGTGCCGGAATAGGCCAGCGCCGTGACCAGCGCCAGCGCCGCGGCGGCAGCCAGCCAGCGCCATGGTCCGTTGTTGCGCGTGTGTCGCGCGGCGTGACGACCGCTGCGCAGATTCAGCGCCAGGCTGGGGGCTTGCAGCAGCGCCAGCGGATCGACTCCACCCGTGGATTCCCGCACGCTCAGCTCAGCCGGCAAGGCCGGCAGCTCGCCATCGCCGCGCAGAACCTGCAGTGTCCGCGGGCGCGCGGCTTCCGCGCAGCGCTGCCACGCGGCGGCGAGCAGCGTCGGCAGCAGCGCGCGCGTGCAGGCGAAGCCATCCAGCGGGCCGTTGCGCAGCAGCGCGCGTTCGCCCGCCAGCAGCAACGTCCACTGGCCCGGCTGCCACGGCAGCGCGAGCACATCCGGCACGATCGCCTCGGGCTCGATGCCGGCCTCGGCGCAGGCCGCGACCCAGCCCTGCAGCAGGCTGGCGGACACCACCGCGGCGGCGATGTCGCCGTCGCTGCGCGCCCAGGCGAAGTGTTGCGTCTCCGGCGCCTGCAGCAGCCAGTCCTCCAGCGCGTACGGCAAGGCGCGCTGGATTTCGCTGCTGCTGCGGCTGGGGATGCGCACGCGCGCCAGCAACACCGACTCGCCCGGCACCAGCAGGATCACATGCCGCGCGCGCGCCAGCGCGGCGGCCTGCGCCAGCGTGCCACGCTGCGTTTGCCCGCCGGCGCGCCAACGGGCGCTGCCATCGGGATGAAGTTGGATGAGCGGGGAATCCATGTGATCGTGTTCCTAGGGCGTGGTGTTGCGCGCACGCAGCAGCACGGTCACTTTACCGTTGTTGCCCAGCTCGAGCACGCTGTCCAGATCGCTGCGCACGCGGCCCACGCGCACCTCGATCACGGACTGGAAAAACGCGCTGCCGACATCCAGCCCGGCGCCATCCAACGGCTGCCCGGCCAGCGGCGCGCTGCCGAGAAACTGCGCCAAGGTGATGAACGGCGCCTTCGCGCGCAGGCTGATGATCGCCTGCGCCTGCGCGGGGCTGAGTCCGATCGCCTCCAGCACCGGCGCCGGCGCGGTGTTGACGTTGATCGTGGTGATCTGCGGCAACGCGCTCACGAAAGGCGCGAGCTGCGTGTACACCGGCTGGGTGAAACCGCGCACCAGGCGCAGGCTGCTGGCGCTGACGAAGGGCGCGGCGCCGGTGCGATACGGCGGCTGCAGGCCCAGGTAATACGCATCGCCGGCGCCTTCGCTGCCGGTGGCGACGGGGATCGGGTTGGTCCAGTCGGCCACCGCATCGACCAGAGCGGGATCGGCGCCGGCCTGGGTCAGCAGACGCTGGAAGCGAAAACGCATGATCGCGCTGTCGCTGGCGGCGGGGGTCAGATCGTTGAGGTTGAACAAACCCTGCAAGTCGATGATCGAGCCGGCGATGGCGGCGTCGCTGCCCACCAGACCCTGCCGCGGCTGCGCCCACGGCTGCGTGAGGTTGACGTCGCCGACACCCTGCAGGCTCGTGGCCAGACCTTGCGCGGCCACCGCCTCGCCGCCCAGCGCCAGCGCCCACGCCTGATTGGAGGCCAGCATGTCCTCGGTGCGCCGGATCGCCAGCGTCTGCTGCCACGCCAGCGCGGTGCTGGCGCTGGCCAGAATGACGACGATCAGCAACGCGATCAGCAGCGCCACGCCGCGCGGGCGGCGTGCCGCGAATGCGCAATGGCGAGCGCGCGGCGTCATGGCAGCACGAACAGCCATCGCAGCGGCCCCGACAGTCGATCGAGTTGCACGGTCACCTCCACCGCGCGCGGCAGCGTGGTGACGGTGGCGCCGGCCGGCGGCCAGCTCCGTTGCCAGTTGCCAGTAGCGTCCAGGTAGCGCAAGCGCAGGCTGCGCACGCCGTGCAGCAGCACATCGGGCCTGGGCAAGGCGACCGGCGCGCGGTCCAGCACCGGAAACTGCAGGCGCAGCAGTTGGTGATCGCGCAGCACGTAACGCATGCGCAGCAACTGGCTGCGGCGCACGCCGGCGGGGTTGGGATAACCGGCGCGCGTAACCGCCACGACCCGCCCGGACGGATCACCACGCAGCGCCGGCAGCGGCCCGCCCAGTTCGTCGCGCACGCCGCGCGGCGCGGCCTGGCTGAAATCGCGCTGCATCACCTCGTAGGCGCGCTGCAGCGCGTGCAGGTTCTGGTAGTGCTGGTCCAGCTCGGCGCGCTGGCGCAGCACCGCGTCCAGCCCCGCATAGGCCAGCACCGCCAGCACCGCGAAGATCGCCACGGCGACCATCATCTCGATCAGGGTGAAGCCGCGCGCGCGCCGCGACGGATGCCGGATACGGCTCATGGCAATCCCGGCGCGGCCGCGCCGGCGGTGGGCACCAGCGCCGCGGCCAGACTGCTTTGCAGGGTGACCAGCGCCGCGCCGTCGGCTTTCTCGCTGACGCTGATGCGCACGTTGCGCACCTGCGGCAGCGCGCCACCGCTGATCGCCTCGCGCCAGTAGAAGGTGTCGCCGCCCATCTTCACGTGGCCCGTGGCCGAACCGGCCGCGGGCAAGGTGCCGGCCATGCGCAGCGTGGCCAGACGATTCATCGCCACCCAGTCGGCCAGGGTCTTTTGCTGCAGAGTGAACGCGTTGCCGGCGGCCAGCGTGGTCAGCTCAACCGCCGCGGCCAGACCCAGCGCCACGATCAGCAGCGCCACGACCACTTCCAGCAAGGTGAAACCGCGTGCGCGGGTCAGGCAAGCCATCGCCTGACCCGGCGGGAGCGAGCACGGACCTGTGCCAGACTCGCGACTTGAGCAAGTGCCTGGATGGCGCTTTCGCAACGGAAAGCACCTGCTCATGGCGCCTCCGCCGCGTCGCCCACGCGCTGCACCTTGACCTCGCCGATGGCGCTGCCGCGCACGCGCATGGCGGCGTGACCGGAGCCGCGGATCTCCACCACGAACGGCTGCATCTCGCCGCTGGACAGCAGGAACACCTGCGGCTTGGTCTTGTCGTGGTCTTTCAGCGTCACCTGCTCGCCCTGCAAATCCAGCGTCAGCGCAAGCCCTCGCGGCAGCGTGCGCGCGCGCAGCAGCGTGTCGTCGGTCAGCGGTTGCCAGGCACCGCCGCCGCGCAGCACGTAAAAGCGCCAGCCGTGCCGCCAGAAACCCAGCGCCAGATTCTGCCCTTGCATGCTGGCGTTCTCGCTGGCCTCGCGCACCAGCTCGGCGAGGCGCTCGGCGTTGTCGCGCGCCGGGTGCGATTCGCCCAGCGACATGCTGAGCACGGCCACGCCGGTCATCAAGCCGATGATCAACACCACCACCAGCATCTCGACCAGCGAAAAACCGCGCCCACGGGCGCGATCAGCGGAACAGGCGCGCAGCGGCATGGCCCGTGCCGACTACGGCTTCTTCGGCTGCTGCCAACTGGTGATGTTGTCCTTGGCGCCAGTCACGCCACTGGGGCCTTTGGACCAGATATCGAACGCGCCGTGCTGGCCGGGGCACATGTACTGGTAGGGATTGCCCCATGGGTCGTTGGGCAGCGCGGCGATGTAGCCGCCCTCCTTCCAGTTGGGCGCGGGCGGAGCGCCCGTGGGTTTCTTGACCAGCGCCTCGAGGCCTTGATTGGTGGACGGGTAATGGCCGTTGTCGAGGCGGTACATGGCCAGCGCCGATTCCAGCGTGCGGATGTCGGCCTGCGCCTTGGCCACGCGCGCGTCCTCGGCGCGACCGATGACATTGGGCACGATCAGCGCCGCCAGCACGGCGATGATCACCACCACCACCATGATCTCGATCAGGGTGAAGCCGCGCGCCCAGCGCGGCGCGGCGCGGCGGACAGGCAAACGGGCAACAGGATTCATCGGCGTTCTCGCGGCTGACGACCGCCACTACGGTCAGCGCACACGCTAACCCACGCCGCGCGCGCGCGTCCATAGCGACGCGCTGCGCGGAACCCTTACCCATGCCACTGCAAGACGATCGCCGTGGTGATCAGCAGCACCATGGATTGATGCAACACCACCATCGCGCCCGGGTGCCGCGGCTTGAGATTGACCGCGTGAAACACGAAGAAACCCACCCCCGCCTGCAGCAGCGCCAGGGCGAACGCCACCGGATAAAGCGGTTCCATCCAGCCGAGGGTGCCGATCACCAGCAGCGCGGCCAGGCCGTGCAGCACGAAGATCCACTGCGCCGGGCGCCGCGGCTGCACGAACGCCTCGATGGGCTTGCCGAAGCCGCGCTGGCCGGTGACCATGCCGCCGAGGAACAGCGCCAGCAGCACGGCATGCAGCGCGCCGGTGGCCTCGAGGTAGATCGGGAACGACACGCCCGGCAGATGTAGCGCGACCAGGTAATCGAGGAACACCAGATACGCCAGCAAACCGTGCGTGCCGTGCACGATGGCCGGTGCGCGCCCGGCCAGCACGTACAGCGTGCCCATGCCGAACAAGGCGGTGACGAGCACCAGCCCCAGCCCGACGAAACTCGATTGCAGCGGATGCAGAATCGCCAGCGCGACGGCGATCAATCCCACCGTGGTCGCCAGCATGCGGTGCGCGGCCTCGGGATCGCCGCGCAGCATCAGCAGCACGATGTTGCGCGTGTACGGCCAGCGCGTGCCCAGCGACAGCCCCCAGCCGAAACCCTCGACGATGCTGCCGAGCAGGATCAGCGCCACCGCGAACAGCACCTCGGCCAGGGTCAGCCCTTGCACCAGCGCCGCCACGCCCGTTCGCGGCGAGGTCAATCCGAACCACGCCGCCGCCACCACGGACAACAGCAGCCACGCGCTGATGGCGATGCCGATCACGCGCAGGATCGGGCTGCGATGTCCCAGCGTCGCATGCGGCGGACTGGCGGCGGTGCTGCTGGTTTCACTCATCTCATGCCTCACGGATGCGGCGCCACGCGGCAGCGGCCACTCATCGCAGACCGCGAGACGCCGCCGGGGTTCCCGCGGCGGCGCGGCACGACCGCCTGAGCGCGCGCTACAAACCCGGGAAGCGCGGATGCGCGAGCTGATCCAGAAACAGCGGGAACGCGCTCGGGAACAGGATCATGGTCATCAGCACGCCGTAGGCGGCGCCGGTGAGGTGCGCGTTGTGGTTGATGTTGCCGCCGCCCTGGCGCTGCGCCATCACCGCGTAGGCCGTGTAGGCGATGGCGTAGATGATCGCCGGCACCGGGATGACGAACACCAGAATCATGCTCCACGGCGCCAGCAGGATGTAGGCGAACATCACCGCCGAGACCGCGCCGGACGCGCCCAGGCTGCGGTAGCGCGGATTGTTGCGATTGTGCAGATAGCTGGGCAGGATCGAAACCAGCAGCGCGCTGGCATAGAACAGTGGGAAACCCAGCAAGCCGAGGCGCGCGGTGTAAAGCTGCGCGATGGCGCTGCCGAAAAAGAACAGCGTGATCATGTTGAACAGCAGGTGCTGGCCATCGGCGTGCACCAGCCCGTAGCTCAGCAATCGCCACCACTCGCGTTTGCTCTGGATCGGCGGCGGCCACAGGATGAGCTTCTCCAGCAGGCGCCCGTTCTTGAACGCGGCGATCGACACGCCGGCGGTGATCAGGATGATGACGAGGGTGATCAGCAAGCGGGTTCTCCATTGCCGATACCCGGCCGGTGGGCGGCAAGCATAACGGCAGAATGCGCGCGCGACGACGCCGCGTTGCCCATGTGGGGCGCCTGCCGCGCCACCGGGCAATCCTTTCCTGCCGTGTCATCCTGAGCGTAACGAAGGATCTCGACGCCGGTCGACGCCGCGCGGGTCGCTGACGCGATGCGGGTTGTCATGCCGAGATGCTTCGCTGCGCTCGGCATGACAACGCTCTACCGTGTCCGCTGAGCACCCCGCACCCTTCGGCAGGCTCAGGACAGGCTCTTGTCCCGACCCTCACGCACAGCGCTCGGGCGTTCGGCAGCCCATGATCTGCCCGCGGCAGATCATGGGCGCGCAGACTCACCCCGGCGGGAGAGGGGAAAGCCTGCCCAACTTCAGCGCGAATCAGGAGGCGCGACGCGATTACTTCGCCGCGACGGCGGCATGCAAGGTGTGCATCACCTGCCGCGCGTCGGCATGGGCGGCCATCAGCGTGGTGGTCTTCAGGCCCATCTCGGCTTGTTGCAGCGCGCCGTGCAAATCGGTCTCGGCCTCGGCGTTGCCCTTGGCATCGACGATGGCGCCCTGCCCCATGCCCTTGCACGGGTCGGCGAAGTGCGCGTTGAAGTCCTTGCCCGCGGGTCCGACCAGACAGTTGATGACGTGGTGCAGGTGCATGTGCGCGATCTTCAGCTCCTTGGCGCCCAGCGCCATGCCGGCGTGGGCGATGGCGGTGTCGGTCTGCTTCAACGCCGCGCCGCCGAGCCCCGCGGCCTGCGCCGCGATGGGCAAGGCCAGCGCCAGCAATACGGTGGAAATACGCTGCGAAAGTTTGCGAGTCATGGCACACCTCTGCATCGGGACGCGGCGCGAGGCCGCAGCGCCGCCAGCATAGGCCGCTGCCGTTAAGCGCGTGTCGTGCGTGGCTTACGATTTGCGCGTGACGCGATACGAAAAATTCACATGCTGGCGCGCGGTCGAGCCGGGGCAAGGGCCACGGCATGCCGGTACGGGCATCGCGTCGCGGCCATTCAAGCGCGCTCGATGCGCATCTCAGCGTGCGGCGGCGGCGCGTTGCGCGCCCATTCAGCGGCCTCCAGCTCGAACCACGCCAGCGGCTGCCCGCCATAGGACGGATGCGCGAGCACGCGCTCGCCGCGGCGCTGCAGGCCGCATTTTTGCAGCACGTGCTGCGAGGCGGTGTTGTCGAGATGGGTGATCGCGGTGATCCGCCGCAATTGCCGCGCCGTGAAGCCGTAGTGCAGCAGCGCCAGACTCATCTCGGTGGCATAGCCATGGCCCCAGTACGGCGTGGCCAGCACGTAGCCCACCTGGATGTGCGCCTCGCCGCGGATGTGATTGAGCAGATGCAGGCCCACGGCCGCGCCGCTGTCGCGCTCGCGCGTCAGCCATACGCCGAGGCCCGGATGTTCGTCGTAGTACGCGAGGACACGCTCGTGCAGCATGATTTCGCATTCGCCGCGCGATTTCACCCCGCCCAGAAATCGCGCCACGGCGGGGTCGGCGTACAAGCCATGCAGAAACTCGAGGTCGGCGGGGGTGAAACGGCGCAGCGCGAGGCGCGCGCTGCGCAGCCACCCGGCATGCTCATGCATCGACTCGGCACTCATGCGGAGAATTTCGCGGGCGATGGCACGGCGATAGCGGACGTCGCCTCGGCGTCGAAGATGCGCGCGATCTCGTCGGTTGCCAGCGGTCGCCACGCGCCGGCCGGCAGATCGCCCAGTTGCAGCGCGCCGATGCGCTCGCGGTGCAGGCTCAGCACGTGGTTGCCCAGCGCCGCGAACATGCGCCGCGCCTGGTGATAGCGGCCTTCGCGCAGCGTCAGCCGCGCGCTGCGTGGCCCCAGCACCTCCAGCACCGCGGGCAGCAGCGGCACGGACTCGCCCTTGAGCAGCAGCGTGCCGCCGGCGAACACGGCCGCCGCGTTCGCGCGCAAATCCTCGGCGAGCTCGACCCGGTAGGTCTTGGGCACGTGTCGGCGCGGGCTGCTGATCCGGTGCAGCAGCGCGCCATCATCGGTCAGCAGCAGCAGGCCGCTGCTGTCGCGATCCAGCCGGCCAACGCTGGACAGCGGCGGTCGACGCAATCGGTAGCGCGGCGGCAACAGCGTGTAGATCAGCGGCCCGGTATCGTCATGCGAGCAGGTGACGCCGAGCGGTTTGTGCAGCATCAACAGCAGTCCATGCGCTGGGTCCAGCGGCTGGCCATCGACGCGCACCTCGGCGTGGATGATCGACGCATCCGCGCGCAGCGCGCGGCCCCCGGCATCGCTGACGCGGCCGGCGTCGATGAGCGCCTGCACCTGGCGGCGGCTGCCGTAACCGAGATTGGCCAGCATGCGCAGCAGGCTCATGCGCGCGGCTGCGTCGCGCGCAGCACCTTGTAGCCCTGCGCCTGCGTCAGGACATCGACGCGCCCGAAATGCGCCGCCAGCGTGGCCTCGTAGGGCAAGTGCCGGTTGGCCACCAGCCACAACCGGCCGTGCGCATGCAGGGCCGCGGCGGCGCGCGCGATGAACGCCTGTCCCAGCTCCGGGCGATCGGCGTGATCGACATGAAACGGCGGGTTGCTGATGATCGCGTCATAGCGGCGCGGCAGGCCGTGGGTGACGTCATGCCAATGCACTTCGATCCGCGCGGTGTGCGGCACCCGCACCAGGTTGATGCGCGCCGGCTGCAGCGCGCGCGCATCGGCCTCGTACAGATCCAGATCGGTGATGCCCGCGCAGCGCTGCAGCAACTGGCTGGATAAATACCCCCAGCCCGCGCCCAGATCGGCCACGGCGCCACTCAGCGTGGCCGGCAGTTGCGCCGCCAGCAGTCGTGATCCGGGGTCGATGCGATCCCAGGCGAACAATCCGGGGCGACTGCAAAAACCCGCGTCGTTGTCGCGCGGCGCATCCAGCGCGCGCCACTCGGCGCACAGCGCGGCGTTGATTCGCGAGGCGCGCAGCGGTGCGCTCCACACGCCGCGGCAGTGATGCTTGGTCAGCGCCTGCAGCGGCCCGGCCAGCGCGGCCAGATCGCCTTGCAGGCTGCGCGCGCCCTCGTCGTTGGCGGCGGCCAGCAGCACCTGGCCGTCTTCCGCGCAGTGCTCCAGCGCCCGCGCCAGCAGCGCGCGCGCGGCCTGACGCTGGCGCGGCGGCAGCAGCAGCACGCGCGCATAACGTTCCGCCTCGGCCACCGACGTGACGCTGTAACCCAGTGCCTGCAGCGCATCCGCGTGCGGCTTGAAGTCCTGTGCGTAATGCCAAGCCGGCGCTGCCACGGATGCCAGCCACGCGCTGGGGCGCGCACCCAGAAACAGCACCGGCGCATGCGCGGGCAGCGGCGGCAACTGCGCCCAGGCAAGACCCAGCACGGCGGCGGGATCGTCGATCGGCATGCGTGGCACGTGGCGTGTGCAATCAGGCAAACGGATCGGTAGTTTAAATGCACGGACCGACGCCGATTCCATGCCACGTGCATGCAGGACTTCAGCCCCTTGCCGGCGCGCCGGGCGGATGTGATACGGCGGCCGGTAACACCCATGCGAGCGCCCGGACAGATCGAAAACGGCCGCTCAGCCGCGGCGTTTCAGCGGTGGATGCCGTGCTGCAGCCGCGCCGGCGGCGCGCGTGGCCGCGCGACAACGCAGCAGGCGCGCGGCGGCGCCATGGGCCGGGTCCTGGGCGTTGCCGGCGTCGCCGCCGCGAACGGATCCCGCCGCGGCGGTGCGCGCATGCCCGACGGCCGCATGCTCGGCGCCGCGCCGAAGCGCGGCATGGCAGCCAGCGACGCATCGAATCGTGGCCGGGAATCCAGCCGCGATACCATGCGCTCGCGCCAGCGCGCCAGCGGTCCGGGCGGCTGCCAGGCAGCGGCGCCAGCGACCCTGCCATTGCGCGCGAGCGCGCGCGTCGGCGTCATTGCTGCCGGCCGCGGAGCGACCCTGAAAGGCGTCGCAAGCAGCCCGCCGAGCGTAACCTGGACGCCTGGCAGTCGCCGCCGCGAACGGTAGAAGATCGGAACCGTCCAGCCGCTGCCCGCGGGCGCAGTGCAATCGGGGACATCAACAAAGAACTCGTGGTCGCCCGACGCCGCATTGGTGATGTACAGGCCGCCCCACCCGTTCGGGTGCGACAACACGCTGCACGGCATGTCGTTCAACAGGGCGACGTTCTTGGGCCGGGTATCGTACCGGTAGGAAAACCAGTGCGCCCACGGAGTGCTATCCGGCCGCGTTGTCGCGGCCTGCGCGGCCGCGGCGGTCACTACGATCAACACGAACGCGAGGCTGGCCTGCAATCGCATGACGCATCTCCCGGCGAGGGATTGGCGCGGCGCTGGAGAACCGCGCACGCCCACTGTAGGCACCGTCGGCGGGTGCTACAACCGGCGATCGCATCAATTCGCGGTAATTCTGAGTCTCACGCCCCATCCTCACCGCCGGTTCCGGACCGGCGCTTCGGGCAGTTCGGCGCACAGCGCTTGGCAACGAGTTCGCGGTTCAGCGACCGGCGGTGCTGCGGCAGCGCGATGACTTGCGCTTCCGCCACCGCGCCGAGATCTCCCCGCGCGTCGATTCCCCCGCTCATCGGGGTATGGAGTGCTGCGCGCGGACCCGCTTCAAGCAGCCGCAGTCCTTCGCGCTCGAGGTTGACGGCTGCGTTGAAGTCGCGGTCGTGTTCGGTACCGCAGGCCGGACAGGTCCAGCGGCGTTCCTGCAGTTGTAGGGCCTTGTTGACCGCACCGCAGGACGAGCAGGTCTTGCTGCTGGGAAACCAGCGATCGACAACGCTCAGCGTGCGCCCGGTCCAGCGGGCCTTGTAGGTGATCTGGCGGCGCAGCTCGCCGGGCGCGGCGTTGGCGACCGAGCGCCTGAACCCGCGCCGGCCCATGCCGCGCGCCATGGCCTTCACCGCCAGATCCTCGATGGCGATGACCTGCGTGCTGCGCACGAGGTCCGTGGTGGCCCGGTGCAGCGCCTCGCGGCGCACGGCAGCGATCCGGGCGTGAAGATCCGCCACGCGCTGCTGCGTTCGGTGCATGCGGTTGGAGACTTCGATCCGCGTGCCCTTCGGGAAAGGCTGCGCGGGATCCAGCCCCTGGCGCCGCGCCGCGGCATCGCGCTGGCGCACATAATGGCGTTGATAGCGGCACAGGCGGCCGAGCTGGGCGCGAAACGCCGCCGGCGCCGGCACGTGGACACCATCGCTGCGCACGATCAGATCCTTCAGGCCGATATCGACACCGATGGCCGCGCGTGCCGCCGACGCGGCCACGGGCACCGGCACGCCGTCGGCCGTGATGGACGCATACCATGCGCCCGCCTCGCGGCGCAGGGTGATGCTGCGCAGCCGGCCGGCCAATGCTTCCGTGCGGCGCAGCTTCAGGGTGCCGAGGCCGGGCAGGTTCACGCGCACCCAGCGATCATGATCATGTCCACGCTCGACCTGCTCGCGGCGCTGGTCCAGGGTGAAGCGCAGCCCAAGCGGCACACCGCGACGCCGGAACCTGGGGTACTGGGCGCGCTTGGCGAAGAAGCCCGCGAAGGCGCGCTCCTGGTCGCGCAGCACCTGGTTGAACGGCTCGCGCGGCAGGTCGCTGAGCCAGGCGGCGTCGGGCGCAGCGCGCAGCACCGTGAACTCGCGGGACAGCGCGACCCAGTTGAGCTTGGTGCCGTCGACGCGGTACGCAGTGCTGCGCCGGTCCAGCGCCCAGTTCCACACGAACCGCGTCGCGCCGGCGAGCTGCGCCAGCGTGCGCGCCTGGCTGCGCGTGGGGTACACGCGCATGCGGTAGGCGCGTTCGATCGTGGATACAGCTTCGGCGGGCGCGGCTTCGCTCATGGCCCGATTGCACCACGAACCCGTCGCAGGGCGTGAGATGACCAACGGAAGTCCCCAAAGGACGACGCACGGATGGCCGCCAGACGTCCGCCTCGCTGGCCGCGATCGCCGGCATGGCTGCACGGCCTCGC
>NZ_JBTSRB010000054.1:0-18346 GCF_054637675.1 Metallibacterium sp. | reverse complement strand
GTCTGCATTCCGCGCTTGGCTACTTGTCACCCAACGACTATGCAAGGAGACTGAAAACCGCAGACCATGCGTCCACCACAAACCCGGCTTCTTGATCTCCGGTTTCAGGGGACAGCTTCACGCCGCCCGTGGTTCCAGGCCGTTTCGGCCATGGGCTGGGATTGGGTGGGTCGATTGCGCCACCGCACGCTGGTGAAGCCGGTGGCGGTCGAGGATGAGGAGAGCCAATGGATGCCCTGTCGCGCACTGTATGCGTTGGCGAGCGCGCACCCGCGCGATCTGGGCTTGATGGATACGGTCCGTAACGCGCCCTGGGTCTGTCGCGTCGTGGTCTACCGCAAGCCACCCCAGGGACGGAAGCAGCGCAATCGGTTTGGACACGTGGCACGCCGCAAGATGAGTCTGCAATGCGCTGCGCGTGAGCGTGAGCCTTGGCTGATCGTGGCGTCACCCGCACTGGCGAATCTGAACGCACGACAGCTGGTCGCCCTGTACGCGCGGCGCATGCAGATCGAATTGTCGTTCCGTGATTTGAAATCGCACCGTTACGGCCAAGGCTTCGAAGACAGCCTGACACGCAGCGGCAAGCGCATCGGCATCCTGCTGCTGGTGAATGCGCTGGCCGCCTTCGCCAGTTGGCTGGCCGGCCTCGCCTGCGAAGCACTCGGCATCGCGCACTGGCTCTCGCCCAGACGATCAACCCGCAGGCTCTATTCGGTCCTGCGTCTCGGACGCGAAGCACTGGTCAGGTCGTGGCCCATGGAGCCCCTATCACGATGGCTCGACCGACTGGATTCACTGCCTTCGGCGACACTCGCTCAGATGCAGGTGCCGGCGTGAATTCGTGGGGAAACCTCAGGGTCAGAGTGCACTTTCCCGGACCGTCTCCTTCGGATCGTTCTCGGCCTTCCCAACATAGCAGTAGATGGGCACGGTTCGCGGGCTCGGAAGCTGGCACCGGCTCCCCGTCCGAAGCGACTGGCCGTCGCTGGCTTGACGCCACGCAGGCCAGAATCGTGAACCTGAAGTCGAATCCTACGACCGCGCCCGGCAATGGCGCTCGATGTACTGCCGGTGCGTGGGCATGGCCTGCACGGCCTCGGCGATGACGCGGCGCAGGCTGCCGAGCATTCGCGGCGCATCGACGTCGTTACGCAGGTCGACCAGCGGATCGTAGCGCTCGGGCCAGACCTCCTGGCCGGTGAGTATCGCCAGCCAGTTCGGGTTCTGGAACAACTCCAGGTTCTCGGCGACGAGACGGCCGTGGCGGCGAAAATGGTCGATCTTGTATTGCAGCGTGTGCGGAATCGGCATGCTGCGCGTGTACCGCCACAGCGGCGCGTCGTCTCGCTGCGTCGCGTGGTAGTGCAGGATCAGGAAATCGCGGATGCGCTCGTATTCCACATGCGTGATGCGGTTGAATTCCTGCGCCGTGATCGGATCGAAGTCGCGGTCCGGAAACAGCGCCAGCAGGCGGGTGACCGCCGACTGGATCAGGTGGATGCTGGTCGATTCCAGCGGCTCCATGAAGCCGGCGGCCAGGCCGATGGCGACGCAGTTGCGGTTCCAGAACTGCTTGCGCCGCCCGGCGCTGAAACGCAGGAACCGCGGTTCGGCCAGCGGCGTGCCTTCGAGGTGGTCGAGCAGCACCTGCGCGGCCTCGTCGTCGCCGATGAACCGGCTGCAATAGACGTGGCCGTTGCCCATGCGGTGCTGCAGCGGGATGCGCCACTGCCAGCCGGCCGCGTGCGCGGTGGCGCGGGTGTACGGGGTGGGGTCGCAGCCGTGCGTGCATGGTACGGCCACCGCGCGGTCGCAAGGCAGCCAATGCTGCCAGTCCTCGTAGCCGGTCTGCAGTGCGCCCTCGATCAGCAGGCCGCGAAAGCCCGAGCAGTCGATGAACAGGTCGCCCTCCAGCATAGCGCCGCTGCCGAGCGTCACGCTCTGGATGAAGCCGTCGTCGGCGCGCAGAGCCACATCGACGAGCTTGCCTTCGCTGCGCAGCACGCCGCGTTGTTCGGCGTAGGCGCGCAAGTATTTCGCATACAGCGCGGCGTCGAAGTGGTAGGCGTAATCGTAGGTCGATTGCACGCGCTGCCGGTCGGCCAGCGGCCGTTCGAACTTGCCGTTGCGCGCCGCCACCCAGGCCATCGCGTATTCCTGCAGCGGCGTGGCGTCTCCGCGCGCACGCTCGCGCAGCCAGTAGTGATGCAGCGGCACGGCGTCGAATTCGGCGCCGAACTGGCCGAAGGGATGGAAGTAACGCTGCTCCTTGCGCGTCCAGTCGACGAATTCGATGCCAAGCTTGAACGTGCCCTGGGTGGCGGCGACGAAGGCGTTCTCGTCGATGCCGAGCGAGCGGTTGAAGAGCTTGATCGGCGGAATCGTGGCCTCGCCGACGCCGATGCTGCCGATCTCCTCCGATTCGACCAGGTCGATGCGGCAGTTGCCGCGCAGCGCGTGGGCCAGCGCCGCCGCGGTCATCCACCCGGCCGTGCCGCCGCCGACGATGACGATGCGGCGCAGGCTGCGCGGACCGCCGCCGGGTGTGCGCATGGGCTCAGCCATGTTGCGCGGCTCCGCTGGTGGCACGCAGCCGTGGCGCCACCATCGGCATGGTCAGCATGGTGCTGACCACGGCCATCAGCAGCAACGCGGTGAAGGTATCGCTGCTGATCAGGCCGCGGTCGAGCAGGATGTTGACGTAGATGATCATGATCAGTGCCTTGGTCTGCGGCAGCCAGCCGATGCGCCAGGCATCGCCGTTGGTCCAGCCCAGCAGGCGCCCGGCCAGGGCCACGCCGGCCAGCTTGCCGGCGATCTCTCCGCCAGCAGCAGCAGCGCGGCGGCACCGAGCACGGCCAGGCCGCCCAGCGACCAACTGGTGCGCAGCCCGGTGGACAGGAAAAACACCGGCATCAGCACCAGCAGCACGTGCCCGCGCAACCCGTCCAGTTGCTTGCCGTCGAACCAGTCGTGATCGATCACCACGCCGGCCAGGAACGAGCCGACCATGAAATGCAGGCCCGAGTGATCGGCCGCGAACGCCACCAGCGCCAGTCCCACCAGCGCGACGTACCAGCGATCGGCCGCGGGCAGCGCGCGCAGCAGGCGGCGGAACAGCCAGGCAGCGGGGAAGAACAACAGCAGGAACGTCAGTTGCATGCCGATGCGGTGCCAGTCCAGCAGGATCAATGCCAGCACCGCCCAAATCGCTACGTCGTCCAGGCTGGCGTAACGCAGCACGCGCTGTCCGAACGACGTGCGCAGGATGGCCAGTTTGTCCATCAGCAGCACCAGGATCGGCAGGGCGGTGACCGCGCGGGCCATGCCCACGCCCAGCACGAACTGCCAGTCGTCGCCGCGCGGGCCGATCCAGCCGCCGCGCCAGGCCAGCATGCCTGCCGCCGCCACGGCGCCGAACAGCAGCGGCGTGCCCAGCGCCAGCGCGCCGTGGTGCCGCATTCGCGGCGCTGGCGCCAGACCTCCTTCAGGTCCAGTTCGATGCCGGCGATCCACACGAACAGCATCACGCCCCACCAGGCCACGCCGTTGAGCGCCTGCACCATGCGCGGCTCGAAAACGGCGTGGTAGCAGGCGGGAAACACCGCACCCAGCAGGCCCGGCCCCAGCACGATGCCGGTGATGATCTGCACCACCACCAACGGCGCCCAGTAGTCGGTGTGGCCCAGCCGCCAGATCGCATAGGGCAGTCCGAAAATGATCGCCAGCGCGATCAGAAAGCGTTCGGTATCGGTCATCGCGATGGGCGTTGTGTAGTGCGTGCCGCAGCCTAACCGGAAAACGGCGTTCACGGCTTCACCGATGCGTGCCGCAGCAGCCGTGCGCGCGGGACATCGCGTGGACTCGATGCATGAATACGTATGCACACGCACCCGGCACTGCCGCCGCGGCCTAACATCACGGCAAGTGCCCGCGACGGCGGGCCGCCACCAGGGAGTTGCCGACATGCCGAGTTCACGCCGGATCCGCGCGCCGCGGGTCGTGCTTTCGCTGTTGTTTGCCGGGTTGCTGGCTTCGGCCTGTGCGTGGGCCGCACCGCAGGCGGCCGCGCCGGTTGCGTCCGGCATCGGTGCGCCGGCGCCCTCGGGCGTGTACTACGAAATCTTCGTGCGCTCGTTTTACGACAGTGATGGCAACGGTATCGGCGATCTCGACGGCGTCACCGCCAAGCTGCCCTACCTCAAGAGCCTGGGCGTCAGCGGCATCTGGCTGATGCCGATCTTTCCTTCGCCCAGCTATCACGGCTACGACATCACCGATTACCGCGCCATCAACCCGCAGTACGGCAGCATGGCCGACTTCGAGCGCCTGGTGAAGGCCGCGCACGCGGATGGCATCAAGGTCATCCTCGACATGGTGATCAACCACACCAGCGACCAGAATCCGTGGTTCATCGCCGCGCGGAACCCGGCCAGCACCTACCACGACTGGTATATCTGGGCCGGGCCGCATACCAACCTCAAGGAGAAAAGTCCGTGGGGCGGGCCGGTGTGGCGCACGTTGGGCAAGCAGCATTACATGGGTATCTTCTGCCGCTGCATGCCGGATCTGAACTACGACAATCCAGCCGTGCGCCACGCGATGATCTCGATCGGCCGTTTCTGGTTGCGTAAAGGCGCCGACGGCTTCCGCCTCGATGCGGCCAAGCACATCTTCGACAAGTTGCAGCAGGACGACCACAGCATGGCGATCATGCGCGAGGACGCCGCGTGGTGGAGCGAATATCGCAGCGGTCTCGATAAGGTCGATCCGCATGCGTATCTGGTCGGCGAGGTGACGGGCAGCCACTACCGGCTGGATGCGCCTTTCGTGAAGCCGCTCAATGCGGTGTTTGATTTCCCGCTGGCGGTGCGCCTGATCAAGAGCGCCAGCAGCGGCCGCGATGATGGCATTGGCGATGCGCTGGTGCACATGCAGACCGTGTACCGGGCCGCCGCCGGGCACTACGTGATGGATGCGCCGTTCCTGAGCAACCACGATCAGCAGCGCGTGATGACCGATCTGCGCGGCAACCTCGAGCACATGAAAGTGGCCGCGGCCCTGCTGCTGACCCTGCCGGGTAACCCATACGTGTACTACGGCGAGGAGATCGGCATGCGCGGCACCAAGCCCGATCCGCAGGATCGCGAGCCCATGCGCTGGGACATCAGCCGCACGGCACCCGGAGAAACCACGTGGGAAGTCTCGCCGGTGCCGATGCGCGAGGATGTTTCGGTGCAGGCGGAGAAGAACAACCCGCATTCGCTGCTCGGCCGCTACCGCGAGCTGATTCATTGGCGCATGGATATCGCGCCGCTGCGCGACGGCGTGGCGGGCGAATACGCCACCGGCAACCCGGCGCTGGCGGCGTGGCGTTTGCGCGATCACGCAGGCGGTGTTCTGGTGGTGCACAACCTTTCCGGCCAGCCGCAGCATCTGCGTCTGCGCAGCGTCGGCGGGCTGCACTATGCGACGCTGCTGCGCAGTACCAGCGCGCAAGCCATCATCGACGGGAGTGTGCTGAAGCTGCCGGCTTACAGCAGCGCGGTGCTCGACGGCACGCCCGTGACGGCTGACACCCACGCGCGGAGGACGCCATGAAGGTGCGCGCTGCATGGGCCGCATGGCCGGGTCTGGTTTTCGCGGCGCTGCTGGCGATGGGTGTCCCGACGCAGGCGCAAGATGCCGCGCCTGTGGCCGCGGCGCCGATCGCGACGGCATCTACCGCTGCCGCGGTTCCCGTATGGGTGACCACGCACCGCTACGGTTTCGATCTGCGTCAGGGCGCGGATGTGATCACCGTGCGCTGGTGGGCGCCGGATATCGTCGAGGTGCATCTGTTGCCCAACGCGCATGCCAGCCCGGATACGCTGGTGCTGGACGCGCACGCCGGCTTCATGCACTTCGCCCCGCAGGTGCGCAGCGACGCGGCGGGCGACGTGTTGCAGACTTCGCCGAAGATGCAGGTGCGTTGGCGGCAGATGGGCGATCGCCTGACCATCCGCGACGCCGCGGGTCACGCATTGCTGCGCGTGGATGATCTGGCCGCGCTGCGCGCTGGACGTATCGCGCTGCAAAGTAATCCCGCGGATGCGTTGTATGGTTTGGGCGGCTACAGCATCTCCAGCAAATCCACAGCCGACCTGCTGCGAAATGGCCAGTGGACGGTCAAGGCCGGCATGCAGGGTCACCCCGGTGCGCCGTGGCTGTGGAGCACGGCGGGCTGGGGTGTGCTGGTCGATACGCTGGGCGCGCGGGTGCATATCAGCGACGGTCATATCGCCTGGAGCGATCTGTCCAAGCCCGACACGCATTTCTTCGTGATCGCCGGCGCACCCGCGGCCTTGTTCGCGGGCCTGCGCAGCCTCAGCGGCGCGGCGCCGCTGTTTCCGAAGTGGTCGCTGGGCTTCATCAACAGCCAGTGGGGCATCGACCAGACCGAGCTGCTGCACATCGTGCGCAAATACCGCGCGCTGCATATTCCGCTGGATGCCTACGCGCTGGATTTCGACTGGAAGGCCTGGGGCCAGAACGATTACGGCGAATTCCGCTGGAACACGAAGAAGTTTCCGGGTGGCCCGGATGGCGCGCTGAAAAAGCAACTCGACGCGCTGGGCGTGCACCTGATCGGCATCATGAAGCCGCGCATCCACGTGCATACCATCGAGGGCCAGTACGCCAGCGCACACGACTTCTGGTTTCCTGGGCTGAAGGCCGAGCCGGATTATTTCTCGCACAAGCTGGTGCGGGATCTGGCCTTCGACAACCCGGCCGTGCGCGCGTGGTTTTTCAATCCGGCGCTGCGCCACAGTTTCGCCACCGGCATCGTCGGCTGGTGGAACGACGAGGCCGATACCACGCCGGACGATACCCAGTTCATGAACATGCAGCGCGCGCTGTACGACGGCCAGCGCAAGTACTTCCCCGATACGCGCGTGTTCTCGCTCAATCGCGATTTTTATCTGGGCGCGCAGCGCTACGCCTACGCGCTGTGGTCGGGTGACAGCAAGACCGGTTTCGCCAACATGGCCGCGCAGCGCGAGCGCATGCTCAGTACCATCAATACCGGCGAGATGTGGTGGGGCATGGATGGCGGCGGCTTCCAAGGTCATCCCAGCCCGCAGAACTACGCGCGCTGGATCGAGTTCGACGCGTTCTGTCCGATCTTCCGTGTGCACGGCGATCATGACCAGCGTCGCCAGCCGTGGATTTATGGCCCCAAAGCCGAGGCCGCGGCGGTGGCGGCGATGCGCCTGCGCTATCAACTGCTGCCGTATATCTACAGTTATGCGTGGCAGGATCACAGTGCCGGCGTCGGCGTGGTGCGCCCGCTGGCCATGGCCTTCCCGGACGATGCCGCCGTGCGCAACGACATCAGCGCCTGGATGTTCGGCGACTGGCTGCTGGTGTCGCCGGTGATGCAACCGGGCCAGACCGAGAAGCGCATTCTGCTGCCGCCTGGTCAGTGGACCGAGTGGTCCAGCGGCAAGGTGTATCGCGGCGCGCATACCGTCACGCTGCCGGTCGATGCCCGATCCTGGGCCGACATTCCACTGTTCGTGCGCGCCGGCGCCATCATTCCCATGCAGCCGGTGATGGAGTACGTCGGCCAGCATCCGGTCACCCAGGTGAGTGTGCAGGTGTTCCCGGCCGATACGCGCAGCACCTTCGAGTATTACGACGACAACGGCAGCAATTACGCCTACGAGCAGGGCGACTATTTCCTGCAGCGCATCGACACACAGCGCGAGGCACAGGGTGTGCGCCTGTCGCTGGCACCGGCGCAAGGCAGTTACAAGCCCGCGTTGCAGACTTACCTGTTCGCGGTGCACGGCATCGCCGCGCGCGCGGTGCAGGCTGCGGGCGCGCCGCTGACGCAGCACGACAGCCTCGCCGCCTTGCAGGCCGGCGCCGCGCCGGGCTGGGCCACGGGGCATGACCGCTATGGCCCGGTGACCTGGCTCAAGCTGCGCGCGGGCTTCGGCCAGTACCTGCTGCTGGAGTCGCGCTGATGCGTCGTGCGCTGGGTTTGGGTCTGCTGCTGGCGCTGACCGTGGCAGGCACACAGGCTCACTCCGCGCCGGAGTGGCACGAGCAGCTCAGCCTCGGCCAGCGCACGGCGCGCATGATGCCGGCGCCGGCGGGCGGCTTCGTGCTGCACGCGCCGGATGGCACGCGCGCGATTGCGGCACAGGCGTGGCGTGCCGACACCGCCAGCGTGCTGTTCGATGGCCTGTTCGCCATGGCGCAGGACGATTTGCGCAAGGATGCGGTATCCGCCATCACTGATCCGGGCTGGAACCACGGCCAGCCGATCGCCTGCGACTGCTTCATCGCCGGCAAGCAGTGGCCCTTCACGTGGACGCGTGATCTGTCGTATTCCACCGATCTGGCGTTGTGGCGTTTCGATGCGCCACGCGCGCGGCGCTCGCTGCAATTTCGGCTGTCCACGGTGCGCGACGCGGCGCCGCCGCAGGGCCTGTACGTGATGCAGGACACCGGCTCCGGCGGCAGTTGGCCGATCAGCACCGATCGCGTGGTGTGGTTTCTCGGCGCGCGGCATTTGCTCGATGATCCGACGTTTGCGCAGCAGACCTGGCGCGCGCTGCGCGACACGCTGGCGCAGGATCGCGAATACGCCTTCGATGCCGGCGTGGGCCTGTATCGCGGCGAGACCTCGTTCATGGACTGGCGCCAGCAGACCTATCCGGGCTGGACGGCGGACAACGCGCGCTTCATCGCGCAGTCCTATGCGCTGTCGACCAACGTGCTGCATTACGAAGCCCTGCGACTCGGCGCGCGGCTGGCGCGGCGGCGCGACGATGCGCACCTCGCACGGCATTACGCGCGGCAGGCGCGGGCGCTGAAGGTGGCGATCAACCGCTGGTTCTGGAACCCGGCGCGCGGGTTGTATCGCAGCTACCTCGGTGGCGGCGATCCGCCCTTGCCGGTCGATGCCTACGACTTGCTCGGTACCGCGCTGGCGATCACCAGCGGCGTGGCCGAGGGCACGCGCGCGCAACAAGCGCTGGACAACTATCCGACCTGGCCGGCCGGCAGCCCGGTGATCTGGCCCGAGCGCGCCGACCAGCCCGTGTATCACAACCGCGCGCTGTGGCCATTCGTCAGCGCCTATGCGCTGCGCGCGGCGCGCGCCATTCAAGACCCCATGCAGATCGCGCATGCGCTGCGTTCGCTGGTACGCGCGGCGGCACTCAGCGGCTCGAACATGGAGAACTTCGCGCTGCCCGGACTCAGCACGCATCTGCCCGGCAAGCTCGGCGGCCCAGTGGTGGATTCGCGCCGGCAACTGTGGTCGGTGGCGGGGTATCTCAACATGGTGGTCGAGGGCGTGTTCGGCATGGAAAGCGATGGCCGCATCGCGCCCGAGATTCCGGTCAGCCTGGTGCCGATGCTGTTCGGCACGCGCGATCGGATCACCCTGCGCACGCCGACGCAGACCGTGATTTTGCTGCGCCCCGTCACGCTCGACGGCAACCTGCTGGTGGCCGATAGCGTGGCGCATGACGGCAGCGTCGTGCGCGCGCAGCTCAAGGCCATCACCGTGTCGGCGCCACCGCTGCGTGCGCCGCAGCCGGTATATGCACCTGCCACGCCCGCGCCACCGCGCATCGAACGCGTCGGCGATCGCTGGCAGGTGCACAGTGCCGTGCGCGCCACGTTGTGGGTGGGTGGACGCGCGCTAGGAGCGGCCGCCAAGCGCTGGCGCGTGCCAGCCAGCGCCGCGCGCCAGTGCTTCAGTCTGACCACGCGCGCGCAGGGCGTCGATTCGTTGCCCAGTGATCCCGTCTGCGTGGGCGAGACCATGCGCATCGACGGCGCCTGGCCGCGCGCGTGGACCGCGCTGGCCACGGGGGATTATTTCTTGCGCCTGGAATACGAAAACACCCACGGCCCGATCAGCACCGGCATCACCGCGGCGGTCAAACGCGTCGCCATCCGCTGCGGCGATGCGCCCGAGCAGGTCGTGCCGGTGGTGATGCCCCAGGCGATCGGCACGCAGCGTTCGACCGTGGCGCGCTTCCATGCGGCGGCCGGCGCGCACTGCGCGTTCGCGCTGCGGCAAGGCTTCAACATGAGCTTTCTGACGCAGGCCGCGCTATACACCGGCGGGCAGGGCGGGGCCAGCGGACCACTGAACGCGGCGCGAATCGGCACGCTGCTGATTTCGCCCGCGCCGGCAACGCATGCGCCAGCGGTGCCAGAATCCGCGGCGGTCCCCGCCGGAAGCGCCCCATGAATCGCAAGCCCGAGCTGAGCTTCTGGCAAATCTGGAACATGTGCTTCGGCTTTCTCGGTATCCAGTTCGGCTTCGCGCTGCAGATGGCCAACGTCAGCCGCATTTTCCAGACCCTCGGCGCCAGCGTGGACCAGATTCCGATCCTGTGGATCGCCGCGCCGCTGACCGGCCTGCTGGTGCAGCCGATCATCGGGCACTACTCCGATCACACGTGGACGCGCCTGGGCCGGCGCCGCCCGTATTTTCTGGCCGGCGCCGTGCTCAGCGCGCTGGCGCTGCTGGTGATGCCCAACGCGCCGCTGTTGTGGGTGGCGGCGCTGACGCTGTGGATGATGGACGCCTCGTTCAACGTGTCGATGGAGCCGTTCCGCGCCTTCGTCGCCGATCAGTTGCCGGTGCAGCAGCGCGCCGCAGGCTACGCCATGCAGACTTTTTTCATCGGCGTCGGCGCGGTGGTGGCCTCGATCCTGCCGTGGCTGCTGGCGCAGCTCGGTTTCGACAACACCGCCGCGCGCGGCATGGTGCCGGAGACGGTGCGCTATTCGTTTTACGCCGGCGCGGTGGTATTGCTGCTGTCGATACTGTGGACGGTGGCCAATTCGCGCGAGTATCCGCCGCAGCGTCTGGCCGCGTTCGCGGACAGCACGCCGCTGACAGAAACCCCGATCGATGCACGCAAGGCGCGGCGCAGCGGTGCGCTGTGGGCGCTGGCCGGCGTGGCTCTGGCCGTGCTCATCCATGTGTTCGCGCTGAAGCCCGAGGTGTACCTGCTGGCGGCCGGACTGCTGGCCTATGGGCTGGCCCTGCTGTGGCTGGCGTGGCGCCACAGTGGGCGCGGCGGCGCACAGGCCGATCGCGGCGCTGCGGCGCAGATTCTGGGCGATCTGTACACCATGCCCAAGGCCATGCGGCGCTTGGCCTGGGTGCAGTTTTTCTCATGGTTCGCGCTGTTCGCGCTGTGGATTTACACCACCGCGGCGGTGACCTCGGTGCAGTTCGGCAGCAGCAATGTGTTGTCGGCCGCGTACAACGCCGGCGCCAACTGGGTGGGTATCCTGTTCGGCGCTTACAACGGTGTCGCCGCGCTGGCGGCCATTCTGATTCCGTTCGTGGTGCGCGCGCTGGGTTTGCGCGTCACGCATCTGATCAATCTGTGGCTGGGCGCGGCCGGGTTGGCGTCGATCCTGCTGATCCACAACCCGCACTGGCTGCTGCTGTCGATGGTCGGCGTGGGCATCGCCTGGGCCTCGATCCTGGCCTTGCCCTACGCGCTGCTGGCCGATCATGTGCCGGCGCAGAAGATGGGCGTGTACATGGGCATCTTCAATTTCTTCATCGTGATTCCGCAGCTTTTGGCGGCCAGCGTGCTCGGTCTGCTGCTGAAGCTGTTCTTCCACGATCAGCCGATGGGCGCGCTGGCGCTGGGCGCGCTGAGTTTGTTCATCGCCGGGCTGGCGGTGTTGCGTGTGCAGGAACCCGCGCGCGTCGCGCTGCAGCCTGCAGCGCAAAGCCGAGTCTGATTGGCCTCAGCGCGCGTGGCGGCGCGCGCGGCGCGCGCCATCGGGCAGCGGCGTCACCGTGGCCGGCGTGCGCGCCGGCTGCAAGACGGCACCGCAGGACTGGCGCACCATCAACCGCGGCGGCAGCTTGATCGACTGCACGGCTTCGCCCTGCACCATGCGCAGCAGCGTATCCACCAGCAGTTCGCCGGCGTGGCGCGTGTCCTGCTGCACCGTGGTCAGCGCCGGATGCGTGGATTGCGCCATGGGGATATCGTCGTAGCCGACCACGGCCACGTCCTCGGGTACGCGCAGGCCGCGCGCGAACAGCGCGCGCATCGCGCCGATGGCGATCAAGTCGCTGGCCGCGAACAGCGCGTCGCAGCGCGCGCCGCGTTCCAGCACCAGATTGGCGGCCTCGCAGCCGGCGGCCTCGGTGGAGATGGCGTCGGCCTGCAGCAGCGGATCGGGCGTGAGCCCGGCTTCACGCAGCGCCGCCGCGTAGCCCTGATAGCGCTCCAGAAACTCGGGCGCGTGCAGCGAGGCGTGGCCGAGAAAGCCGATGCGCCGCCGCCCCAGCGCCAGCAGATGTCGCGTCGCCGCCAGTCCGCCAGCGTCGTTGTCGCCGCCGATCGAAAGGCCCGGTTGATCCGCCAGCACCGCACCCCAGCGCACGAAATGCGTGTCCTGCGCGACCAGCGCTTCGAGTCGGCTGCGGTAATCGAGGTAATCGCCGTAGCCGAGCAGAATCAAGCCGTCGGCTTTGTGGCAGTCCTCGTAATCGGCGTGCCAGTCGCGCGAGAGCTGCTGGAACGAGATCAGCAGGTCGTAGCCGTGCTGCGCGCAAGCGCGCGTGATCGAGCCCAGCATCGACAGGAAAAACGGATTGATATTGGACTCATCGACCGTGGGATCCTCGAACAGCAGCAGCGCCAGCGTGCCGGATTGCTGCGTGCGCAGATTCGAGGCGTTCTTGTCGACCTTGTAGTTGAGCTGTTGCGCCACTTCCAGAATGCGCTCGCGGGTGGCGCGGTTGACCGAGGCGTGACCGCGCAGCGCGCGCGAAACCGTGGCCTGCGAAACGCCGGCCAGGTGCGCGATATCCAGCGAGTTGGGTTTGCCCTTGATCTGCACGTGGAGCAGCCTCGGCAGCGCGAACGTGGCCGCAGTCTAGGCCGCGACCAGCGCTGAAACAGCTTGTGCTGCAACATGATCCGAGATCCCGGGTCAGATCACGCGATGCGATGATCGGCAAGCAAGAGGCGTTGCCTATGAGGATCGAAACTGAAAACGTTTACACGTGTGCATCCATGCGTGACAGCTATCGCGTGCTGATCGATCGGCGGTGGCCGCGTGGTCGCGGCAAAGTGCAGCCGGCACTCGATGCATGGGCGCGCGAGTTGGCGCCGGGTACGGCGCTGCGCCAGTGGTTTGCGCACGCTGCGCGAGTTGTTGCGGCAGGCCGGCCGCTGCGCCTGATTTACGCCGCGCGCGACGCCGCGCACGACCACGCTCGGGTATTGCTGCGGCGCTGCTGCCGGCAAACTGTGCAGACACATGCGGGAGCCCATCGGCGTCCGCCACGAATCGCGGATAATTGCCGGCCCCCAAGCGCCTTGTCCGCGCGGATGGCCACCTTGAAGAAGTCCGACTTCCACTACCAACTCCCCGCCGATTTGATCGCGCAAGCGCCGCTGTCGGAGCGCAGCGCTAGCCGCATGCTGACGCTGGACGTCGCCGGCGCGGCCTGGCGCGATGAACACGTGCGCGATTTGCCCACGCAACTGCGTGCCGGCGATCTGCTGGTGTTCAACGACACACGCGTGCTGCCGGCGCGGCTGTTCGCGCGCAAGGACACCGGCGGCGCGGCGGAGATATTGATCGAGCGCATCATCGGCGGCCATGAGGTGCGCGCGCAGCTTGGCGTGAGCAAGAAGCCGCGGCCCGGTACCTGCCTGGCGCTGGCCGATGGCAGCCGCGTGCGCGTGCTGGGGCGCGAGGGTGAATTCTTCCTGCTGCGCTTCGAGGTGGACGAAGCGCTGGAGCATCTGTTGCAGCGGCTCGGGCAGATGCCGCTGCCGCCGTACATCGCGCGCGCGCCCGATGCCGCCGATGCCGAGCGTTACCAGACCGTGTTCGCGCGCCATGCTGGCGCGGTGGCGGCGCCGACCGCGGGGCTGCATTTCGACGCCGCGCTGCTGCATGCGCTGCGCGCGCGCGGCGTGCGGTTCGGTTGCGTGACGCTGCACGTCGGCGCCGGCACCTTCCAGCCGCTGCGCGGCGAGCGGGTCGAGGATCACCACATGCACCGCGAGTGGATCAACGTCGGCGCGGCGCTGGTCGAGCAGATCCGGCATGCGCGCGCCGCCGGCGGGCGCGTGATCGCGGTGGGCACCACCGTGGTGCGCGCGCTGGAAAGCGCCGCGCCCGGCGGTGCGCTGGCGCCTTGCGCGGGCGAGACCGATATCTACATCTTGCCGGGTTATCGGTTCAGCCAGATCGACGCCCTGCTGACCAACTTCCATCTGCCCGAATCGACATTGCTGATGCTGGTATCGGCGCTGGCTGGGCGCGAGTTCATGCTGGCCGCGTATCGCCATGCCGTGGCCGCGCGTTACCGCTTTTTTTCCTATGGCGATGCCATGCTGATCTGGCCGCGCGCCGCGCATTGAGGCTCAGCGCGTCAGCACATCCAGTTCATCCGCGCTGAAGCCGGCGGCGCGGCGTGCTTCGAGATTGAACGGTCCGCGCTGCCCGCCCGGCATGTACTCGGCAAGCAGCGCGTGAAACGTCGCCTGCGGCTCCAACCCGTCGCGCGCGCGAATGCCGCCGCGGCGTCACGCGTCAACCGCGCTTTCTGCACGGGGTCGGTGCAGTCCAGACACTGCTGCGCGACGGTGAACAGGGAGGGCATGGGGGAATGTTAGTGGGGAGTGGGGAGTGAGTGCTTGCGCAGCGCAAGGCATGAGATGTGCCATAGCGGGGGCCACGATTCCTGTTTCGTCATTCCCGCGCATGCGCGGGCGGGAATCGCTTTACAACAGCGGAGCTGGTCATCCAGCGCAGCGCATGGCAGCGCCGCTGGATCCCCGGCTCGCGCTGCGCGCGCCCGGGGATGACGAGAAAAATAGAACGCACCGTGCCCCACCGCGTTGCTGTCATGCCTTGGGCTCGTCATTCCTCCGCAGAGCCTGCCCCCGCGCAGGCGCGGACGGGAATCGCTTTACAACAGCGGAGCTGGTCATCCAGAAGCTCGGCTCCCCGCTCCCCACCTTGCATGACCGATGGCGCTTGCGATGTACGCCGCGGCGACCTAGCGTTGCCGGCTATTCGCCGCAGGAGAACCCCATGTCATTGCGCAGTCTTGCTCTGGGCCTGGTGCTGATGAGCGCCGGCGTGCCGGTGATCGCCGCCGATGAAGGCACCCACCCGCTGGACGTGCGCGATCTGGTGGCGATGGATCGCGTCGGCGATCCGCAGCTCGGCACCGATCCGCGCTGGCTGCTGTTCGATGTGCGCCAGGTGGACGTGACCGCCAACAAGAGCGTGTCGGGCGTGTGGGTTCTGGATCGCAGCACGCCTGGCTCGGTGCCGCAGCACATCGCCGAAGGCAGCCAGCCGCGCTGGTCGGCCGATGGCAAAAACATTTTCTATCTGGCCAAGGCCGGCGAGCGCATGCAGATTTTCCGCATCGCGCCAGCGGGTGGCACGGCGCTGCAGGTGAGCGATCTGCCGCTGGACGTCGAGGGTTTTCGCGTATCGCCCGATGGCGTGCATCTCGCCGTGGCGCTGAGCGTATTCACCGACTGCAACGGCGATATCGCCTGCACGCGCGAAAAGCTCAACGCACGCGAGGCCGACAAGGCCAGTGGCCGCGTCTACGACAAACTGTTCGTGCGCCACTGGGACACCTGGGCCGATGGCCGCCGCAATCAACTGTTCCTGCTCACCCTGGATGCGGACGGCAAGGCCAGTGGCGCGCCCGCGCTGCTGACCCGCGGCATCGACGGCGACGTGCCATCCAAGCCGTTTGGCGACGACAGCGAGTATGTGTTCTCGCCGGACGGCAAAACCCTGTACTTCAACGCGCGCATCGCGCGTCACGGCGAGCCATGGAGCACCAACTTCGACATCTACCGCGTGGCTATCGAGGGCGATGCCGCGCCGGAAAACTTGACCCCCGGCAACCCCGCCTGGGACGGCTATCCGCTGCTTTCTCCCGGTGGTGACACGCTGTATTACCTGGCGATGCGGCGCCCCGGCTTCGAGTCCGACCGCTTCGCCATCATCGCGCTGGATCTGCATACCGGGCTGCGCCGCGAGGTCGCGCCGAAGTGGGATCGCTCGGCCGGTGCGCTGGCGATCAGCGCGGATGGCCGCACGCTGTACACCAGCGCGGACGATGCCGGCCAGCACCCGCTGTTCGCGGTGCGCGTGGACCATGGCGCGGTCACCCGGCTCAGCGGCGCGGGCACGGTGCGCGGCTTCGCGGTCGGTGCCGATGGCGAGATCGTCGCCGCCTGGCAGGATTTCACCCACCCCACCAATCTGTATCGCCTCGGCGCCGACGAAAGCCGCATCGCGCTCACCGATTTCAACACCGCGCGTCTGGCCAGGTTGCGTCTGGCGCCAGCCGAGTTTTTCACCTTCAAGGGCTGGAACCAGCACACGGTCGAGGGCTACGTGATGCCACCGGTCGATTACGTGCCGGGCAAGAAGTATCCGGTGGCGTTCCTCATCCACGGCGGCCCGCAGGGCGCCTGGACCAACGAGTTCCACTACCGCTGGAATCCGCAGACCTACGCCGCCGCCGGCTTCGCCGTGGTGGCGGTGAACTTCCACGGTTCCACCGGTTACGGGCAGGCGTTCACCGACGCCATCTCCGGCGACTGGGGTGGCAAACCGCTCGCCGATCTCAAGCTGGGCTGGGCCGCGGCGCTGAAGAAATTCAAGTTTCTCGATGCCGACCGCGCCTGCGCGTTGGGCGCCAGCTACGGCGGCTACATGGTGTACTGGATGGCCGGCAAGTGGAACGCGCCGTGGAAATGCTTCGTCGATCACGACGGCGTGTTCGACAGCCGCAGCATGTACTACAGCACCGAGGAACTCTGGTTCGACGAGTGGGAACACCGTGGCCCCGAGTACGAGCACCCGCAGAACTACGAGAAATTCAACCCGCTGCGCCACGTCCAGGACTGGCGCGTGCCGATGCTGGTGATCCACGGCGGGCTCGACTTCCGCATCCCGGACACCCAGGGCCTGGCCGCGTTCACCGCGTTGCAGCGCCGTGGCATCCCCAGCGAGTTCCTGTACTTTCCCGACGAAAACCACTGGGTGGTCAAACCCGCCAACAGCATCCTCTGGCACGACACCGTGCTGAACTGGATGAAGCGCTGGACGGGCGAGGAGTAGGAGTCGCGCTCGTTGTGCGGGGTGTTACGGCCTGATCGTATGCTTAAAACCAAACTCAATCACACGGTTACCAATGTCATCGCGGCCGGCGGAGTTCGCAAGATTTGCGTTGATGGTGATTTGCTCATGGGTATGAGCGGAGGCCCTGTTCTCGACGCGAAATTCCGAGTAATTGGTGTAGTGCATCGAGGCTTGGCGTCTAGTGGTCATGCTAACGAGCTAATTGGTATTGACCACGTTCGCCAGCTTATTCCAGCGTCATAAGTCCGGCCGCCAAGCTACAGACCAAGCGCCTCGCGCCACTCCAGAACAAAACTGGGGTCGACCTCAGGCCTTCGCAACTTGTCGGCGCGTCATCAAAAAAACTTCAAGTGC
This sequence comes from Metallibacterium sp., assembly GCF_054637675.1. NCBI lineage: Bacteria > Pseudomonadati > Pseudomonadota > Gammaproteobacteria > Lysobacterales > Rhodanobacteraceae > Metallibacterium > Metallibacterium sp. The sequence continues at coordinate 796 of NZ_JBTSRB010000054.1, read as the reverse complement.
AGCAGCTAATGATCATCTTCTCTAAGAATACTCTTTTCTATCTCAATTTTACCTATGAAATGAGTGCTTACCGGGATAAGAATTACAAGCGCTATATCGATCCATTTAAATAGATAAAGGATTGGATGCCAATACCACACAACACCAGATAAATCTGCAATCAAGCATTTAGATGGTGGAGTATTACCATTGGGGGCATAACAATCATGACTCCATACCATATAATATCCGTGAATGAAATGTTTCCCAAAATCGTCCTGCAACTTGTGATAGTTTAAGAGATTTATTAATGATAATACTATTGCGATAAAGACAAATACGTTATTTAAAAACTTGCGAGTGTCAAGTGCAAGTTTCAGAGTCGTGTTGTTACCATGAATCCAAAAAGTAGTTAAGGGCATCATTAACCAAACTAGAAATAAATACCAATAGTCCCACATAATAATTCGGAAAAGATGCAGCACTATTAAAATCAATGCGACACTTATGAATATATTAAAATTATTATATTTCATAAAACGTTCTCTTGAACATTGCTTCTTGAAATTAATCATATTGCGTCGATGTTTCTTGGGTCGGATGTTAATGCATTTACGACAATAAACATCCTGATTACCCAGCTAAGCCATCCATGGTTAGCAGCCGGTGCGGCAGCGGCGAGGTGTGGGCGGCAGCATCGATGAGGCGCGGGATCAGGTCCTGCAGCTTGAAGCGGCGGTTGAAGCGGTCCCTTGGGGACTTCCGTGGGTCGTAGCAGAACTCGGAGAGATAGCGTTGCAGGTACTTGGGCTTCAGC
>NZ_JBTSRB010000053.1:0-18750 GCF_054637675.1 Metallibacterium sp. | reverse complement strand
CGTCATCCCCGCGCAGGCGGGGATCCAGTCCACCAACACACCTGGTTTCCCGTCCCCGACACAAGCATTCGGGGATGACGTTCTTTCGCGGGAATGACGAACTTCAACTGAACCCATGCGCCTCACCCCCGAACAAGCCGCCAGCATCCGCAGCGCCGCCGCCGAGGTGTTCGGCAGCGATGCGCGCGTGTGGCTGTTCGGCTCGCGCGTGGACGACAGCAAGCGCGGCGGCGACATCGACCTGCTGATCGAAACCGCGCAACTGCCCGCAGTCGATGCCTTCATGCGCAAAGTGCGTTTTCTCGGCAAGCTCGAAGACAGCCTCGGCGAGCGCAAGATCGATGTCGTCATCCAGCACCCCGGCGACGCCCGCGCCATCGTGCGTATCGCCCATGAAACCGGGCTGCGTCTGTGAACACGGCGCCGGAATCCCTCGCCCTGGCGCATGCTCGCGACACCTGCCTCGGGCACGCAGAAGCCTTGGCTGACTTGCATCAGCGCCAACTGCAGGAACAGGACTTCGGCCGACTGCGCAAGGACGATCGCCGCCTACTCGATCAGTTCGCTTACCGCTACACGCGCCTGCAAGACGACATGGGCGCACGCCTCATGCCCGCGATCCTGCGTGCACTGCAGGAAGACATCACCGCGCTGTCCGTCGCCGATCGCCTCAACCGGCTCGAGCAACTGGGTTGGCTGGCCTCCGCCGCGCAATGGGCCGAGCTGCGCCGCATCCGCAGCGCTTTCGCCCACGACTACCCCGAAACCATTGCCCAGCGCCATGCGCACTTGCTGGTGGCCATGGCCGCCGCGGCCCAGGTGCTGGACATCCTGGATACATTCGTCCCGCGCATCCAGCAACTACTGCACCACCCGGCCCACTGAGCCATGCACCTGACCCCCGAACAAGCCGCCAGCATCCGCAGCGCCGCTCGCGACGCGTCATCCCGAATGACACGCCCAATTTTCTTGCCGTCATCCCGGACGGCCCGCAGGGCCGAGCCGGGATCCAGCGCCGCGTCTGCGCGCATCGCGGCGGTGCAGCCTGCTGCGATCCAGCCTGCAACGGCAGATCCACTGGATTCCCGCCTGCGCGGGAATGACAGCAATAAAGCAACGTCATCCCGGACGGCCCGCAGGGCCGAGCCGGGATCCAGCGCCGCGTCTGCGCGCGTCGCGGCGGTGCAGCTTGCTGCGATCCAGCCTGCGACGGCAGAGCCACTGGATTCCCGCCTGCGCGGGAAGGACGACAACACGGCAGAGACACTGGATTCCCGCCTGCGCGGGAATGACGACAACACGGCAGGAACGCTGGATTCCCGCCTGCGCGGGAATGACGACAACACGGCAGAAACACTGGATTCCCGCCTGCGCGGGAATGACGACAACACGGCAGGAACACTGGATTCCCGCTTTCGCGGGAATGACGACAACACGGGAGGAACGCTGGATTCCCGCCTGCGCGGGAATGACGACAACACGGCAGAGACACTGGATTCCCGCTTTCGCGGGAATGACGACAACACGGCAGGAACGCTGGATTCCCGCCTGCGCGGGAATGACGACAACACGGCAGAGACCGACGACAACACGGCAGGAACACTGGATTCCCGCTTGCGCGGGAATGACAACAATAAAGCAACGTCATCCCGGACGGCCCGCAGGGCCGAGCCGGGATCCAGCTCGTGCCGCGGCCGAGGCGGCCTGACATGAAACCCCATCCCGTGGCGCTGCCCGAGTTCATCGACCCACTGCGCGCCGTGCTGGCGCGGCATCCACAGGTGAACTTCGCCATGCTGTTCGGATCGCTGGCGCGTGGCACGGCGCGGCCCGACAGTGACCTCGACCTGGCCGTGGGCGCCGATCGTCCCCTGCACAGCGATGAGATCATCGCCTTGATCGGCGACCTGGCCACGGCCAGCGGCCGCGCGGTGGACCTGATCGATCTGGCCGACGCCGGCGAGCCGCTGCTCGGGCAAATCCTCGGCCACGGCGTGCGTGTGCTGGGCGACAGCACCCGCCACGGCGCCTTGCTCAGCCGCCACCTGACCGATGTGGCTGACTTCGTGCCGCTGCAGCAGCGCATCCTCGACGAGCGGAGGCGGCGATGGATCGGGCGCTGATCGAACACAAGCTGGAATCGCTGCGCCACTGCCTGCAGCGCGTGCAGGATAACTGTCCGCCGACGGTGGCCAAGCTGACGCGCGATGTGGATGCGCAAGACATCATCACCCTCAACCTGACGCGCGCGGTGCAACGGTGCGTGGACCTCGCCGCGCACGTGCTGGCCGACTCCGCCAGCGCCGCGCCGCAGAGCATGGCCGAAAGCTTCACGCGCCTGGCCGCGGCGGGCGTGATCGACGCCGAGCTTGCCGAGCGCCTGCGGCGCGCGGTGGGTTTTCGCAATGTGGCCGTGCACAGTTACCGCGCCATCGACTGGCATGTCGTGCACGCCATCGCGCAGACGCACTTGCACGACTTCAGCGCGTTTGCACGGCAAGTCCAAAGCCATGCGCTGCGCGGAGCCGCGCGTGAATGACCGCCGCTTGCCCCGCCACAACAACCGCGACGACGCGACCCCGAGTCTTGTGCCGTCATCCCCGCGCAGGCGGGAAGCGCTTCACAACAGCGAAGCTGGTCATCCAGTCGCCTCTTGCCGTCATCCCCGCGCAGGCGGGGATCCATGCACATCATTGCGGCCAAGATCGATCAGCATCAGTCATCCCCGCGCAGGCGGGAAGCGCTTCACAACAGCGAAGCTGGTCATCCATGGGGTCATCCAGAAGCTCGTGCCCGTCCGCTGCAGTCGCCGCATGGCCAGCGTCGCCGTTCGTCTCGTGCGCTTGCTGGATGGCGGCATCCCGGCGCTGCTGCAGATGCTGACCTTCGTGGGCGAGCGGGCGTGGCGGGGCCTGCGCGTGTGCCGCGCACAAACTCCGCGGCAACCACCGCGGCCCCCCATGATGGAGTCCTGTCGCGATCGTAAGATTGCCATGCGTGCGCGCGGCCGCTTTCGCGGCGATCAGGCCCCTATACTTTCCACTCCGCTGTGAGGAGGGTGGCGCCGCAGCGCGTGGCGCGCACCCGCAACGTGCGCAGCGTTGACATGGACCGGGGGGAGTGGATGCCTGTTGCGCGTGCCAGGAAAGTCAGACAGGCGCTGACGGAATTGCATAGCTCCGGGCGCATCGCAGGCAGCCGCGCAACACATGGGCCAGGGCCTGCGTGCGGCGCAGCCACGGCGGACCAGAGCTGACCATGGATCACCACGTCATCCGCCGCCTCGTGCATGGTATCGGTGCCAATGCCTACGGGCAGGTGGTGACCATCGTCGTGCAACTGCTCGGTGTGCCGATCCTGCTGCATGCCTGGGGCACGCAGTTGTATGGCGAGTGGCTGATCCTGGCGGCCATCCCCACCTACCTGTCGATGACCGACCTGGGCTTCTCGCAGTCGGCAGGCAATGACATGACGGCGCGCATGGCGCGCGGTGACCAAGCTGGCACGCTCGCGGTGTTCCAGAGCCTTTCGGTATTGGTCTATGCGCTGGCCTTGATCGGCTTGCTCGTCGCCACGCTGCTGTTTGCGCTGCTGCCGCTGCAGCACTGGTTCCATCTGGCGCAGTTGGATGTCGCCCAGGTGCGCTGGATCCTCGGGTTGCTTGCAGCCGAGGTGCTGATCAAGCTCGTGGATGGCGTCAACCACGCCGGATTCCGCTCACACGGCGACTATGCCCTGCATGTCGCGATCGGTTCCACCACGATGCTGCTGCAGATGGCCTCGATCTGGCTATTGGCACTAGCCGGCTACGGGCCGGTTGCGGCGGCGGCGGCGTTTGTGTTGATACGCGTGGCGCAGACCCCTCTGGTAACGGCTTTACTGCTGCGTCGCCATCGCGACTTGCGCCTGGGCCTGACGCACGCCCGCTTCGCGGAACTGCAGCGTCTCAGCACACCGGCTCTGGCCAACCTGTCCATGCCCATGGCGGTTGCACTGAATATCCAGGGCATGGTGCTGGTGATCGGCGTCACGCTCGGGCCACTCGCAGTGGTGGTATTCAGCACGTTGCGCACGCTGACTGGCATCGTTCGGCAAGGCACCGGTGTGCTCAGCCATGCCTTCGAGCCCGAGTTCGCGGCGATTTATGGCCGTGGCGACGGGGCGCTGCTGCGCCGCCTGTTCGGCAGAATGCTGCTGGCGCAGGCGCTGATGGCGGCGACGGGTGCGGCGCTGCTGCTGTTTACGGGCCGCATCATTCTGGGCCTGTGGACGCACCGACAAGTCGCCATGGATGCGCGCCTTTTCGACTGGTTGCTGATGGCAACGGTCGTGGCTTCGCTCTGGCATGGCGCGCTGACGATGCTGAAATCTGCCAATCTCCACGTCACTGCTGCGGCATGGTTTGCGCTGAGTGCGGCGCTTTCCGTAGCAGGTGCGTACGTGCTTTTGCTGGCGACTGGCAAGCTGCATTTCGCGGGACTTGCGTATCTTCTGGGCGATGTGCTGACGACCGGCTACGTGGCTTATGCGGCGTTTACCATGCTTCGTGCCAATGCAGCAAGGACTGCTGCGCCTGGAGTGACGTGTTTATGACGCTGATGCGGCAAGCCCCGAAGTTGCAAGTCGTCCACTCAAGTCATGGCCGGTTTCATCACCACGATTTGGCCCGTGAGCTGGCAGCGCGCGGGATGCTGCGCGCGTTCTTCACGGGGTATCCGCGATGGAAACTGCGCGACGCGAGCGTTCCCCACGCGTTCCTGCGCACATTTCCGTGGGTTGAAGTGCCTTATATGGCGCTAATGAAGTACGGCGTATTGCGCGGCAGGAGAGAGCAGTACGCCGCACGCTTGTTGCTTGAGAGCTTTGACCATCACGTGGCGCGAGCGATGCCGGACTGTGATGTGTATATCGGCCTGTCCTGCGCCAGCTTGCATGCGGGGCTGGTTGCACAATCGCGTGGCGGCATCTATGTGTGTGACCGCGGCTCTACGCACATCCGCGCTCAGGATGTCCTGCTGCGTGAGGAATACAAACGCCAAGGCATTACTTACCGCGGCATCGACCGCTATGTGGTGGACAAGGAATGTCGCGAATACGAGCAAGCCGACCTGATCACGGTTCCATCGGAGTTCGTGTTGCGCACGTTCGTCGAATATGGTGTACCTGAGAGCAACCTCGCCAAGGTGCCATATGGAGTAGAGCTGTCACGCTTCCAGATGGTTGCCGAACCCTCATCGAATGCATTCGAGGTGCTTTTTGTTGGGGGGGCGTCTGTACAAAAGGGCGTGGCTGATCTTCTGCTTGCGTTCGCTATGTTGCGCCATCCTGCGAAGCGCCTGACCTTCGTTGGCGGCGTGACGGATGAAATCCGCCATTGGCTGCGCGGCAAACAGCTTGATCCGGCTGTCTGCTTCGTGGGCCATCTGCCTCAAGTACAGTTGCAGGAGGTGCTAAGCCGCGCTCACGTCATGGTGCTGCCCAGCATTCAGGATGGTTTTGGCTTGGTCCTGGCGCAGGCCATGGCCTGCGGATGCCCGGTCATCGCCTCGGAACACACGGGCGCGCGCGATTTGTTCGAGGATGGCAATGAAGGGTTTATCGTGCCGGTACGCAATCCGGGCGCTATCGCCGAGCGATTGCAGCAGCTCGCTGACGATCCATCATTGAGACAATGCATGAGCGAGGCGGCCTTGCGGACGGTGCGCGAGAAGTTGGGAGGCTGGTCGAGCTATGGCGACACAATGGTGGCTGCGCTACAGCGCGCACGCTCGCAACGCGCTGGGCGCGGACAAACGGAGATGTCCCGATGACCGTTCAACACGCTGCAGCTAGCTACCGCGAGAGGATCTATGGTGCCTATGACAGTGCGCGCAACGAATCCCTGGCGCCGGCTACGCTCGCGGGCCTCGCGCCGAGACTGCCGTATTTCCGCCGGCTGATCGCACGCTGCATGCCTCCGGACCGCGAGGCCACGGTTCTCGAACTCGGCTGCGGGCACGGCGCATTGCTGTATGCGTTGCAGCAGTCGGGCTATGTCAATACGCGTGGCGTGGATGGCTCGGCCGAGCAGGTGGAAGCGGCGCGACAGCTCAGCATCGCGGGCGTTGCTCTAGGCGATGTGATGCAGACCCTGGCGGAAACACCGGTCGCCAGCGTCGATGTGGTGATTGCCTTCGACGTGATCGAGCACTTCACCAAGGCTGAGCTCGTGGGTTTGGTCGATGAAGTTGGCCGCGTACTCAAGCGGGGGGGGCGCTGGATCATCCATGCGCCCAATGCGGAATCGCCGTTTGGCATGCGTATTCGCTACGGCGACTACACCCATGAACAAGCCTTCACGTGGCAATCCTTGGCGCAGCTACTCATGAGCAGCGGATTTTCGCAAGTGCGTTGCTTCGAGGATAAGCCGGTACCGCATGGCCTGAAAAGTCTGGCGCGCGCAGGCTTGTGGGCGGTCATCCGCGCAGGTCTGATGTTCTACTGCGCAGTCGAAACCGGCGCGCTGGATCGCAGGGCTATTTACTCGCAGAATCTGCTGGCCGTTGCCGTGCGGGGTGGGTGATGCGCATTGCCTATATCGGCCCGGCCACAGGCACCTCGCTGCATCGCGCGCAAGCAATGGAGCGCTTGGGCCACACCGTCATCTTGATCGACCCGTGGTCATGGCTGGGGCGTTCCATCTGGGTCAGTCGCTGGCTGTATCACGCGGGCGGCATTGGTATCGGCCCACTCATCGAGCCACGCATCGTTTTCGAGGTGGCGCAGGCACGCCCCGATCTGATTTGGGTCGATCAAGGGCCATTCCTCGGCAAGCGATTGATCAAGAGACTGCGCGCATTCTCTGTGCCCATCGTCAACTACACCATCGATGATCCTTTCAATGGTCGTGATGGGTCGCGCTTTCGCCGCTATCAAGCCGCCCTTCCGGAATACGACCTGCTGGCCGTGGTGCGTGCGCCGAACCTGGCCGAAGCACAGGCGCTTGGCGCCCGTGCAGTGATCCACGTGTACAGGAGCGCCGACGAGATGGCGCATCACCCACGCGAGCTGACGGATGCCCAGCGGCAGCGCTTTGCCAGCGAGGTGGCGTTCATCGGCACCTGGATGCCGGAGCGCGGGCCCTTCATGGCCGAATTGATCAAGCGCGGCGTGCCCCTTTCGATATGGGGAGATCGCTGGCACAAAGCCAGGGAATGGCCCCAGATCGCTGCTCACTGGCGTGGACCTGGCCTTTATCAAGACGAGGATTATGCCGCTGCCATCCAGTCGGCCAAGATCTGCCTTGGGCTGCTCTCGAAAGGCAATCGCGACCTGCACACCACCCGCAGCCTGGAGATCCCCGCGCTCGGAGGGTTGCTGTGCGCCGAACGCACGGATGAGCACCGCGCCATGTACGAGGAAGGCATCGAGGCGGTGTTCTGGAACGATGGCGCCGAGTGTGCCGAGCAGTGCATGGCGATGTTGGCCGACGAGCCACGGCGCAAGGCCATCGCCGCGGCAGGCCATGCCCGCGCGTTGCGCAATGGCCACTACAACGAGCGGGTGATGGCGCGGATTCTGCAAGCAGCCATGGGCGAGCACGCGCGCCCGGCGCATGGCAGCGGTGCATGATGAGTCCGTCGCTCAGCCAGGAATCCGGAGTGGATGCGCTGGTTTCATCGTGCTCACACGCTTCGCGGGCGGCACGTGGGTACGCTAACGCCACAACTTTGCGACGGCTGCGGCACTTGGTGTGGGCGCTGGTGCTAGCCGTCGTGATCCTGCAAATGGCCATCGCCTTCGATGCCGACAACCTGGCCATGTCCGCGCTGTTGCTGGCGGGCAACGGGCTGGGCTACGCGTATGCCTTGCGCCAGGATCTATTGCGGCGCTTGCCCATCTCCAGCCTGATGCTGCTGGGCTATACCTTTTCCTACTTCACCCTGCCGCCGCTGGGACAGTTGCTGGCATTGCAGCCTGTCACGCATCACCTGATCCACCCGGTGCTCGACGAGGGCTACGCGCTGCTGGGCCTGCTGGCGCTGATCGGCGGTCATGTGCTCTACGCGCGCAGCGCACCGCTGCGGGCCCTGCGCAATGCGTTGCGCAAGCACGTCTATGTGCGCACTGGGTTTTTCCGCGAGCCGCGCCTGGCGCAGCTCTGGCTCATGGGGCTGTTGGGCATCGTTGCGGTCATCCTGGTGCGCCCCTATGCGGAGCATGCCGGGGGTCTCAGTATTGGTCACGCCGTGCTCAATGGGCTGCGGCCTTTCGTCTACGTGCCCTACGTCCTGCTCTTGTTGCCGGCATGGTCGGCGCGGCAACGCATCGCCAAGGGCCAGCTTGCGGCTTTGCTGCCTTATAGCGCCGTGCTGGTCGTGCTGTCGTTTATCGCCAACAGTCGCGCCTATCTGCTGATGGGTTTCGCCTCGCTGCTGATTCTTTACGCCTATCTTGTGGCCGGCGGGCACCTGCGCTTGCCGCGCGTGCGGCCGCGCAACTTCATCGCCCTAGTACTGCTGGTGCTGCTGGTGGTGGGCCCGGTCACGCAACTGGCCATGGCCATGGTGGTGGTGCGCGGCCTGCGCGCCGAGCTAACGCCGCTGCAGCTCGTCGAGCAGACCTGGCGCGTGTATCGCGCGGGTGGCGTGGCCGAGACGTATGCGCAACAGATGCAGCCTGCAGCGCTGCAACAGGCCGGTGTTGGCGAGGTGTATTTCGACAATCTGTTTCTCAATCGCCTGGCCAATCTGCGCTTCGTCGACAACGCCGTGGTCAATGCCCGCCAGATGGCCGGGCCGCAACGCGACTATTTCCGCGGCATCGAGTACGGCAAGGTGCTGGCGTTGATGCCGCAGCCGCTGATCGATGGGCTGGATTTGCCCGTGGACAAGGCTGCGGTGACCAAGGGCTCGTCGGGCGATTTTCTGTTGTATGCCGCTACCGGCAATCGTTACGTGATCGGTGGATTCCGCCAGGGCTCGCTGCTGGTCGATCTCGAGGTCACCTTCGGGGCACTGTGGCCGTTCGCATTGATGCTGCTGTCCGCGCTCGTATTCGCCTTTGTCGACGCCTGGTGCCTGGTGGGCACGGATCGGCAGACCGGCACGTGGTGGGTGCGCTTCAATCCGCTGGTCATCGGCATGCTGTTCTCGCTGGTCTTCATGTTCACCAGTGCGGCGACTGGTACGGAGAGTCTCGCGGGATTGCTTGGCATTCCCATGCGCGGCTGGCTGCAGATCGCGGTGCTCTATGCGTTGGCCTACTGGGGGAGCCGTGTATTGATCGGCCGGCGAAGCACATGAAGGCTGGCATCGCGATGCGTATCCTAAGGTTCGGCAATCCCGCCCACCTATGCAGCGGCGGGGCGTACCGTGCTTTGCCGAGTGGATGCAGCGGCTCCGGCCCGCTTCATGTTTGCGGCCCATTGCAAAAGGCCCAAACAACGGTGCGTTGGGCTGACTCGTGAACAATCCGACACGCCGCGTGCTGATTTATCGCCTCGGCTCGCTCGGCGACACGATCGTTGCCTTGCCGGCGCTGAAGCTGGTCGCGCGCGCCTTTCCTGAGGCCGAGCGTTGGGTGTTGACCAATTTCAGCGCCAGCGCCAAGGCGGCACCGATGGCGGCCGTGTTGGAGGGCACGGGTTTGGTGCATGGCTATATCGAATATCCATCTGGGTTGCGCAGCCCGCGTGCTTTGCTGGCGCTGCGCAAGCGCTTGCGCGCGCTTGACGCGGACACGCTGGTGTATCTGGCGGAGCCGCGCGGGCGCGTGCGTGCCTGGCGCGATGCTCTGTTTTTTCGTGCTTGTGGCATTCGGCGCTTGATCGGTGTGCCTTACAGTGCCGAGCAGCAACGCTCGCGTCTACTCGGCCAAGGCCTCTACGAATCTGAAGGCGCACGGTTGGCGCGCTGTATCACAGCCTTGGGCGATGCGCGCGTCGACGCTCCTGCCTCACATGAACTGACGCTTACAGAGCATGAACTGGAACAGGCCGATACTGTTCTCGCGCCGTTGCGCGGCCGTCGTTTGATCAATGTCAGCATCGGCACCAAGGCAGACGCCAGGGACTGGGAGGACGAACGTTGGCGCCCCCTGCTTGCGCGGCTCTCGACACGTTATCCCGATTGCGGACTGGTTCTGGATGGCGCCGCGAGTGAGCGTGAGCGCTGTGAACTGCTCGCGTACGAATGGGACAGGCGCTACATCAATTTATGCGGAGAACTTTCGGTACGCGCTTCAGCCGCAGTGCTTGCGCGATGCGCAGTATTCATTGGGCACAATAGCGGACCCATGCATTTGGCGGCCGCAGTGGGCACTCCGTGTGTGGCTATTTTTGCCGCCAACTATCGACCAGGCGAGTGGTTTCCACTGGGTCAAGGGCACCGCGTGTTGTACCGGCGCATGGAATGCGAAGGTTGCCGGTTGGATGTGTGCGTTGAAAAGCAGAAAGCCTGCATCCGGTCAATAACCGTGGATGAGGTCGAGCAGGCTGTTGTCGCTGTTATCGATGTTGCCGGGCGGGCTTGCACTCCTCAACAATCGAACGAGCATTTCGGAGTAAACAGTAAATGACATCTTCCGCAAATTATAAACAGGTCCTCGCTCATTTCAATAATAAATCGCAAGAAATAATTGAGTATTTTCCTGAGTTCCCAAAACTTGTAGTTGGATATTCTTGGGATGTGTCCGTGTCGTATGTTTTTTCCCGAATTGAAATGGCGAAGCATATGACAATCTATTGCGGTATCGTAAAGCTTCATTGGGCAAATAGTGCGCTCACGAAAGAGTTAATTGATAAAGATCACATGTCACGCGGTCGCTTTCGTGAGCTTTTCAAGACCGTATATGGCGACTCAATGGATGCCGCATTGTTGGATAAACTTAGTAGGGCCGAGGTGATCCGAGACAAGGTTGTTCACGGGAAGAGTTGGTCCGATGAACAGGCCCGAACGGCGCTTATCGATGTATTTGATTTTGCGGAAGGCTTAAATAAGCTAACTCATAAAATTGCTGGCTTTAAGATTTTCGGAGATCTGCGCGGGTTCAAGGGACGGAAAGAATCACTTTCTCGCGAAACAACTCGCTGGGTTCTCAGGGGAATGGGAATTCCAGCGAAAGAATTAATATAAAAAATTTTTACTCGCCTGACCGCTAATAAATCATTAATTGTATGGACAATATAGATATAATTAAGCTGTGGCACGGTTAAATGATAGCAAATTGTCGCCACGGTACAGCTCGCGTCTGTAATTTCGGCCGAATTGTCTTCTGCGCAGATCATATTTCTAATTTGCGCCATAGTAACAAGTATGAATAACTGACCAATGCTCAATTTTCACGAAATCGCTTTGTTTTAAATACGGAGTTTCCAGTGAAGACTGTAAAGCTGTTAGTAACCGGTGGATCTGGATTTATCGGATCGCATTTGATAGATGAAATCGTAAAGCGTAGTTATGATCTTGTCAATTTGGATGTAAAGCCTCCGGCAGTATCAGCCCAAGAAAGATTTTGGAAAATGTGCGACATCAAAAATAAAGTTGAACTGGCAGCTTTATTTAACGAATTTCAACCCACCCACGTCATACATCTTGCAGCAAAAGCCAATCTTAATGGCCGGACTATTAACGATTTTCCAGATAACACAATTGGCACAGCCAATATTGTTGACTGCGTGAACGCGACAGACAGCGTCAGAATGTTTGTCAATACGTCGACACAGTATGTAGTAAGACCTGGGCTTAAACCGATTGACGATAATTATTTGGAGCCTTATACCGCATATGGTGAAAGCAAAGCTGCGGCGGAAAGAATTGTTCGCAAGAATTGCGTGCGTAATTGGGCAATCATAAGGCCAACAAATATCTGGGGGCCAGGGCATGCCTTTTTTCCATACGAACTGTGGCGATATCTCGAACGCAGATATTATGTACATCCGGGGTTTCAGCCTATCTACAAACACTATGGATATATCGACAATGCTGTCAAGCAGATTTTGAGTGTTGCCTTTGCTGAGAACCCCGAACAGGTCGCTGGAGGCGTCTGGTACATCACGGATGCCACGATAGATAACTACGATTGGATGAATGGATTTTCCTTAGGGCTGAGCGGGAAGCCAGTTCGACGAGCACCAATTCAATTATGGCGACTTGCAGCTATGGTCGGCGACCAACTACGGCGGCTTGGCTTCAAGTTTCCAGTTTATAGCGAGCGTTTATTCAGGCTGACCGTTTCTGAGTGCATACCGAACAACATGATCGTGAAATTACCCGAGGATACCGTAGTCAAATTGCAAGAAGGAATAGACTCAAGTATAGCCTGGTACCGCTCGGTGATTAGCCATTCTCGTCCTAGGGCAATTGAATGAAAGTGCTGCACGTTGCTCAGGCCGTGGCGAGTACTTTCGGCGGGGTTCAAACCGTCCTGAACGATGTTGCCAAAGCGCAGCGTCTTGCGGGATTGAATGTGGATATCGTGTCGACAAATCTTGATGCGCCACGTGGAGTCTTGCCCGTAACAGCCAATCAGTTCTTTGATCAAGATGGCGTTCGTTACAGACTTTCTTCGGTGCAGTTCAGACCACTTTTTTTATCGTTTGATTTATGGACTTATTTGCGCAAATCCATCAAAACGTACGATGTTATTCATGTTCACGGCCTTTACCGTTTCCCCTCAACCTTTGCGGCGCACTGTGCCCGACGGCTTGGCGTGCCGTACATCATCTGTCCTCACGGTGCCATCGATCCCTACCTCTATCGTCAAAGCTCGCGCAGCGTGCCGCTGAAACGCCTGTATGAGCGCTGGTTCGATCTGCCCAACCTGCATGGCGCCTCGGCCATCCACTACACCACCGAGGATGAGCGCGAGCGCGCGGCGTTCCTCAAGCTGCGCGCGCCCTCGTTCGTGGTGCCGAATGGCCTGGATTGGGCGCGGTTTGCCACGTTGCCGGCGCGTGGCGCGTTCCGAGCGCGGCTTGGCATTGGCCATGCGCCGCTGGTGCTGTTTTTGAGCCGCCTGAACTTCAAGAAGGGCTTGGACCTGCTGGTGCCGGCGTTTGCACGGGTGCGTGCGCGCTGTCCCGATGCGGTGCTGGCCATCGTGGGGCCGGACAATGAGGGCTATGGCGCCAAGGTGCGCGGCTGGGTGGCCGGACAGGGTCTGGTGGATGTCGTGCGCTTCGTCGATCACCTGGATGGCGAGGCCGTGTTGCATGCCTACGTGGATGCGGATGTGTTCGCGCTGCCGTCCTACACCGAGAACTTCGGCATGGTGGTGGCGGAATCCCTGGCCTGCGGCACGCCGGTGGTGATCTCCGATCAGGTCAATATCCACGGTGAGGTCGCGGCCGCGGGCGCCGGACTGGTGACGCGCTGCGATGCCGGCGAAGTGGCCGAGGCCATTTGTATCTTGCTGGCCGATGCGGACCGGCGCACGGCGATGGGCGCGGCGGGGCGCGCCCTGGTGCAGCGCAAGTGGACCTGGGATGTGGTGGCGCGGCAGTTGACGGCCGAGTACGAGAAGGTCATCGCGCGCGCGCGCAGCGTGCAGCCGACAAGGAAGCGACCCTGATCGCCAAGGCTGCCAAGCTGTTGCGCATCGTGCGGGCGGCCGATTGGCGCGCAGCGCTGCGACGTCATCGCGTGGCGGCGGGTGTTGAGCACGCGGTGGTTCTGCGCCAGCTTGATCGGTGTCGCGCGGTGGTGGACATCGGCGCCAACCGCGGCCAATTCGCGCTGGCCGTGCGGCATGTGTTCCCGGACGCGCGCATCGACTCGTTCGAGCCGTTGCCGGGGCCAGCGGCGACGTTCCGGCGTGTATTCGCAGGGAATGCGCTGGTGGTGCTGCACCCTTATGCCATCGCGGACCATGCGGGCACGACGCGGATGCATGTGTCGGCGCGCGACGACTCGTCATCGTTGCTGCCGATCGGCGCCGAACAGGAACGGATTTTCCCCGGCACGGCGGAAGCCGCGGTCACCCACATCGAGATGCGCAGGCTGGAGGATGTGTTGCAGCGCGCGGACATCGCCGCGCCGGCGCTGCTCAAGCTGGACGTGCAGGGCTACGAGCTGCAGGCGCTGCGCGGCTGCGAAACCCTGCTGGATGCGTTCGCGTGGGTGTACTGCGAATGCTCGTTCGTCGAGCTGTACGCGGGCCAGGCGCTCGCCGACGAGGTGATCGCCTGGCTGCGCGAGCGCGGTCTGCGACTGATCGGCGTGTACAACATGGCCAATGATCACGATGGCCGCGCGGTGCAGGCGGATTTCTTGTTTGGGCGGCAGAAGCAAGAGCGAGATTCTTCGCTGCGCTCAGAATGACAAAGGTGGGCGGAAAGGCTTGCGCGGGGAAAATCCTTCGCTGCGCTCGGAATGACCGGCTCTTTCTCGAAAGGGTGCGGGGGCGCAGGGGAAGATTCCGGATGTTGTAACCACGTCGCTCCGCGATGGTGGCGAGAGCCGGAAAGACCTCTGCCGTCAGTACCGGAACCCCCCGGCTTTAGCCGTGGGGAGGTTCAGATCCGTCGATATGCAAGGCCTGCCTGCTCGATCAAAACGTGGCGTGGTCATGCAATTCATTGATCAAGAACACGGAAACCGTCTCCTGATTCGCGCTGAAGTTCAGCTGGTTTTTCCTTCTCCCGACGGGAGAAGGTGGCGCGAAGCGACGGATGAGGGTACGGGACGGAGCATGGCGTTGCTGAATTCATGGTGACGATATGTCCTGCGCCGAACCCTCACCCCCAACCCCTCTCCCGGCGGGAGAGGGGCTTTTGCAGCTGAACTTCGACGCGAATCAAGAACCGTCTTGACGCACCATCGTGTCTGGCTGACGATCTTGTGCAACACCCCGGATGCAGGGTCTACTTCTTTAGCGGGCTTCGTCGACCGCAGCGGCAAGGGAAGTCACCGAAACTTTGTCCACCCGAAGGTTGCCAAACCCATCACAATATCTGGTGCGCTTGGCGACGACGCGAAGCACTATCAGGTAGGCGACTGAAGACCTTCTCCTTGATTTGAACAAGTGGTGGACGCGGCTTTGGGCGCGGAACTGCTGGCGTGAATCCTGGTGGAATGACAAAGGGAGCGCGCGCGACGACTCGTTCTCGCTGCTGCCGATCGGCAGCGAGCAGACACGGATCTTCCCCGACACGCAGGAAGCCGGCCGCGCCGAGGTCGAGTTGCGCCGGCTGGAGGATGTGCTGCAGCGCGCGGACATTGCCGCGCAGCGCCGGCGCGGCTCAAGCTGGACGTGCAAGGCTACGAGTTGCAGGCGCTGCGCGGTTGTGAAACCTTGCTGGAAGCGTTCGCGTGGGTGTACTGCGAATGCTCGTTCGTCGAGCTGTATGCGGGGCAGGCGCTCGCCGACGCGGTGATCGCCTGGCTGCGCGCGCGAGGGTTCGGATTGCTGGGCGCGTACAACATGGCGAACGACCGCGATGGTCGCGTGGTGCAGGCGGATTTTTTGTTTGGGCGGTGGAAGGAAGAGCAAGATCGAGATCCTTCGCTGCGCTCAGGATGACAAAGGTGGGCCGCGCGGTGCAGGCGGATTTTTTGTTTGGGAGGGCAGTGCGGGGGCGAGCGAGTCGCCCAGATGCAGGGCCGTCAGGCCTCGGAATTCGGGGCGAGCAATGAGTTCCCGGATTCCGTTGCGCTGCATCCGGGAGGCGCTTCACGACAGATGGTCATCCAGCGACATCGGCTGACGGGCACTGTGTCTGGATAACCAGCTTCGCTGTTGTAAAGCGTTTCCCGCCTGCGCGGGGATGACGAGCTATTGCCATGCCGCGCATGGCGTCATTCCCACCCTCCCTTCGTCATCCACGTGGGGTTCACGTTAGCGGCCGGTGGTCGGCGCCGATTTGCGTGATGTCCCTGCTTGGCACGCCCGCATCAGCCGCGAGCTCGGGCCAGTTGGCGATGGCCGCGTTCACTTGGTCGACGATGCCCTGCATGTCGGGCACGCCCCAGCGTTCGCCGATGGTTAGCGCGTCCTTGAGGGTGATGTCGTCGAAGTGGCCGTTCACCGACATCAGGTGTTGGCTCACCCACGGACTGTTGGCGCGGTAGGCATGCGTGATGTCGTAGGCCGGCGCGAGCTCCCATCGGCCGCCCTCGCGCAGGAGGAAGCCGTGGTTCTTGGTGTGATCATCACAGTTGCGAGCGGCGACGTTGAAGACCATGCGCCGGAATACCTCGGCCCTGGCTGCCGCGCCGAGTTCGAGCTGTTCCACCACATCGAACAACTGGCCGTAGTCGTGCGTAGCCTTCTGCATGTAGTCCAGGTGCGCCATCGCGCACAGGGTCTGAACGTGGTGCCGGGTGCTGCCGTCGCGGTCGAAGCGCCGGGTCATGAAGTGCGCCCGGCCTCCTTCCTCCAGCAGGCGGCACTCGGACATGGTGATGCCAGCCTCCCGCGCCATCAGGTAGTAGGCGTACTCGATGCGGCCGTAGGGCTGGCCTTCGCCCAAAGGCTCCTCGGCGTCGCCCTTGGCCGCCGGCTTCACGCCGTCGAGCTTGATCAGCCAGTGCGAGAATCCATCGCCGGCGTCGATCTGGCCTGAGCGAATCGCGTCGGTCCGCGGGTTCCAGGCGACCACCGCCTTCGCACGCTGGCCGCCGGCGGAGGTGCCGACCTGGAGCAGTTGGGCGATGGCTGCGCGGATCTCGCGGTCTTCGTCGAACTGGCCGCGCAGCGCCGAGCGTGCGGCCATCACGAGTTCGTTGAGCGCGATAGCCGTGGGCTTGCGCTGCCGCGGTGCGCGGGAAGGCTTGAACTGCAGCGCACCCATGGCGCGGTCGCCAAGGTAGGCAAGCCGGTCCAGCGGGGTGATAGCGTTCCTGGGGACACCCTTGCTGGCGAGGTAGCCGTCGATCAGAGCGTTGCCGAACGCATCGGGGAGCGAGTCGGCAAGCAGTGCCGGCAAGCCGAGGAAGGTTTCCCTGGGGAGGTCTCCGAAACTGTAAGGCGCGGATCGAAGCGTCATGTACAGTGGCGCGAGCTCGATGCCGCGCCGCAGCCACTGCGGAGCGTACTGGAACACGTAGACGCCCTGGCGCTCCGCCCACGGGACGATGGCGCCAACGTAGTGGCCCCATGCATGGACCTCGATCGCGTCGACCGGTTCATAGGCTGTTGCCACGGATCACTCCTGTCCCTTGTTCGTGTGCTGCTTGCCCCGCGCCTTGACCACGCGCTGCGGCAGCCGGACGCGACCGTGAGATCGCACCATCTGCAGTGGGCTGGGCATGTCTGCCGGCGGTAGGGTATCCAGCACCCCCAGCAACTGCAGGGCACGCAGGACATTGATGAGCGAGCGCAGGGATGAGCCCGCGCCGCCCTCCAGATTCTTCACCGTGCCGACGCTGATGTTCGCGGCCTCGGCCAGCTCGGTCTGCTCCATCGCCGCGCGAATGCGTGCCGCTCGCAGCCGCTGACCGATCTCGGCCTGCCACTCATCCGTCGTACGACGTACTCCATGTATAGCCATATTATTATACCTATATTGTGAAAGCGTCTATTGGAGTCATCTTATTAGATCTATCGTAAGATCATGATTAAAGCAAAGCAAGTGGCTCTGTCAGTCATTAATGACATATACAGCTAATATTTTTGCCCTTAAGCTGAACTTATGGCTTACCGCCTCTTACTCTACCTGGCGTGCCCATCAGCAGTGCGGTCACCACCAAAGCGCTGGTCAGCCATTACCGGACTCGGTGGTCAGTTGGACCGGAATACGCAGACGACTCGTCATCGCTGTTGCCGATCGCGGCCGAACAGGAACGGATTTTCCCCGGCACGGCGGAAGCCGCGGTGGCCCACATCGAGATGCGCAGGCTGGAGGATGTGATCAAGCAGGAGGCGATCATCGCGCCGGCCCTGCTCAAGCCGGACGTGCAAGGCTACGAGCTGCAGGCGCTGCGCGGCTGCGCAAGCCTGCTGGATGCGTTCGCGTGGGTGTACTGCGAATGCTCGTTCGTCGAGCTGTACGCGGGGCAGGCGCTGGCGGATGAAGTGATCGCCTGGCTGCGTGCGCGAGGATTCGGATTGGTAGGTGCGTACAACATGGCGAACGACCACGATGGCCGCGCGGTGCAGGCGGATTTTTTGTTTGGGCGGACGGGCCGGTCGCCGAAACCCGGTTGTGGGACGGGCATAAAATCGCCATGCCATCAGGAGGCATCGAAGACGCCATGCGCTTCATCTTGACCGAGCATGCCCGCAAGCGCCTTGTCAGGCGCGGCATCCGTCCCGAGTGGGTCGCAGCGGCGCTCGAGCGTCCGGCGCGGACGGAGTGATCCTGATGATCCGGCGCTTGCGCATGCCTTGGCCGTTGTTGCCGACCAGGGCTTCCGAGTCTTGCGGGTCATCTACAGTGAGACCACGGACCCCCGTTGCAGTGGTGACGGCGTTCTTTGATGACAAGGTGAAGGATCTATGAAACTTGAATTCGACCCTGCCGCGGACGCGGCCTACTTTGAGATTTCGGCGGCTGAAGTTGCGCAGACGCGCGAAATCGAGCCCGGCATCCTGGCTGATTACGATGCCGATGGGCACTTGGTGGGACTGGAGATTCTTTCCATCAGCAAGAGGCGCCTGCCCGATGCGTCACCCATCGCCGCATAGCGCCCGGATGCTTTCCGCCCCGGATCAAGTCCGTGGTGACGTTCTTTCGCAGGCATGACGGAGATCATGCATCGGGTGGCAGCAGCGCGCACGAGCCTGTGCTTGTCCGCACAAGCGCCGCTGGAGCACACTGCACAGGCCCGT
>NZ_JBTSRB010000052.1:0-20449 GCF_054637675.1 Metallibacterium sp. | reverse complement strand
CGAATTTCCGCACAAAACCGCATGCTGCGGCGGCGCGCACACGCTTTCGGACAGTGACACCTCGACGCGCCTCGTGCTCAACATCCTGACCACGGCCGAGGCCTGTGGTGCCGAGGTCATCGCCACCGAGTGTCCGACCTGCCACTCCGGGCTGGAGATGCATCAGATCCGCGCCGAGAAGGTGCTGGGCAAGAAAACCAGCGTCAAGATCCTATACTTCACGCAGTTGCTCGGCATGGCGCTGGGCTTGTCCGCGCGCAAGGTGGGCGTCAACGAGAATTTCTCCGAATCCCGCGATCTGCTCAAGGCCAAGGGGCTGGGTTGATGGGCACCTTGCTGGAAACCGCCGAGACCATCGAGGCCATGCCCGACGAGGCCTTCGCCGCGGACAGCGCCACGGTGCGCAGCACATTGCTGCATGCCGGTGAGTTCATCATGGAACGCTGGCTGCAGGCGCAGGGCATGCAACCGACCGACGAACTGCACGAGGGATTTCGCCTGCTCGCTCTGCAACGCCAGGCCGCATGCGCGGACGCAACCTTCAACGCCTGCCGTGAAAGCTGCCGCGAACTGGTTTACCAGTGCAACGTCGCTGAGGCCGCCAACGACACGCACGAACGCGCACAACATTTGCGCCTGGCGGCCAGCGTCACCAAGCACCTCGCCCTGTTCATCGATGGCAAGCTGGAAAACAGGGCGTTGGGCGAATTCTGCTGCTCATCGCGCCCGCTGCGCGCGCAGGATGCCGAAGCTGCCCGCCGCATTGCGCCGGACCGAGGCACTCACGGCTGAAGCAATGCACGATCACCCGACGCGCGCCTGTACGGCGTTGCGCTTGCATCCACGACCAGAGGACTGAATACCCATGAACGGCGAAAGCGCAAAAAGCATGTCGATCATTGTCACCAAGGGCTCGCTGGACTGGGCTTACCCCCCGTTCATCCTCGCCACCACCGCCGCGGCGATGGGTTTGGACGTGACCATGTTCTTCACCTTCTATGGCTTGACTCTGCTGAAGAAGGATCTGGATCTCTCCATCTCCACGCTGGGCAATCCAGCCATGGCCATGCCGATGATGGGCGCGCACATGATCATGCCGAATCTGATCTCGGCCCTGCCGGGTGTCGATGCCATGGCCACTTCGATGATGAAGAATCTGATCAAGAAAAAAGGCGTCGCCTCGATCGAGGATCTGCGCACGGCAGCCGTTGAATCCGACATACACATGATCGCCTGCCAGATGACCATGGATCTGTTCGAGTTCAAGCAGTCCGATCTGATCGACGGCCTGACCATCGGCGGCGCGGCGACTTATATCGAATGCGCCACCAAGTGCGACATCAACCTGTTCATTTGAACTGGCTCACCTGAGCCTGCACACCCAATCCAACGGAGGACACCATGGCTGACCAACTACTCGACGCGAAGGGCTTGAACTGCCCGCTGCCGATTCTGCGCGCCAAGAAAGCACTCAAGGACATGGCCGTCGGCGACGTTCTGGAAATCCATGCCACCGATCCCGGCGCAATCAAGGATTTCGAGGCGTTCTGCCGCACGACCGGCAACGAGCTGATCGATTCCAGCACAGCCAACGGCGAATATCACTTCCGCATACGCCGCAAGCAGTGAATGAATGAAATTGCATGGCCATGAGTGAGCATGCTCCCACGCCACACGCGACCGTGAATCACCGGCATGCGTGCGGCGCTGCATGGGTGGCGCACACGATTGCGACCAGACGCAAACGCGTCCACCGACGCAACCTGAGCCTGCGGGGGCCTGTTCGTGGCTGAAACACTGCGCGTGCTCGATCTAGGGCTGGTCTCGGCGCCACGCTCGCAGGCCTTGTTTCACGGCATCGCCAGCGTCATGCGTGCGGGCGACGATCCGGTGCTGACCCTGGTCAGCCCAGAGCAGCCCTATGTGTGCATAGGCATGCATCAGGATGTCGTGGCCGAGGTCGACGAGGCTTATTGTCGTGATGCCGGCCTGCCCGTGCTGCGCCGCCATGTCGGCGGTGGTGCGGTGTATCTGGACCACAACCAACTGTTCTTCCACTTCATCTATCCGGCGGGCAAGGCACCGCGTCGCGTCACCGATCTGTATGCGTACTTCGTCGCGCCGGTGCTGGCCACTTATCAGGCGCTGGGCATCGCAGCGCGCCTGCGCCCGATCAACGACATTCACGTCAACGATCGCAAGATCGGCGGCACCGGCGCGGCACAGATCGGCGATGCCACGATTTTCGTCGGCAGCTTCATGCTCGATTTCGATGTCGAGGCCATGGCGCGCTGCCTCAAGGTGCCTTCCGAGAAATTCCGCGACAAATTGCGCGGCACGCTGCAGGACTACATCACCACCGTGCGGCGCGAGTTGGGTGCGATCCCGCCGCGCGAAGCGCTGGTCGTGCGCTTTCTGCGTGATGTCGCCGAGCATCTCCGCGTCGAACCTCGACATGATGACTTGCGCGCCGATGAAACACGCGCCGTCGACGAATGGGAACAGCAATTGCAGGAGCCCGACTGGCTCTACCAGCCCAACCGGCGCCGCTTCACCGAGGGGGTGAAGATCACCGGCGGCGTGCACCTGAGCGAGGGCATGCACAAGGCGCGTGGAGGCTTGGTACGTGTGCGTCTGCTCAGCCAGAATGAGCACATCGCCGATGTGGACATCAGCGGCGATTTCACCTGCATTCCGGCCTCTGGCATCGCCGCTCTGGCGCAAGCCCTGCGTGGTCTTGATCTATCCGCCGACATGCCTTCGCAGATCGCGCAGCACATGACCGTGCTCGGACTGGACATGCCAGGCGTGGATGCCGAAGACATCGCCACTGCGCTGCGCGGCGCTTACAAACCGGCGGACTAAGCATGCTGCCGCGCGCTACATACGACCTTTTCACCCATCTGCATTGGCAGAGCCGGTGCGATCCTGCGCGGGACGCGCGGGCTTTTGCGCGGGAATCGCGGCATGTCTGCCGTATCCCGGATCGAACACGCACCCGACCGGCTCGGCACAGAAAAGCCCGGCGTGGCGCGTGTGTTGCTGTGCATCCGTTGTTGGCAACTACAACAGGCCGTTCAACGCTCGGTATCGCGATCGATGCCATGCTGCCTGCAACCCATCGCAAACAGCAGGGGATCTCGTTCGCAAGCGTGCGCGCGACCATCACGCCCCGCGAGGGCCCTTGAGGGAGGGTTCGACATGATTTCCAAAGGTTTCAAACGCACAGTGTTGTTTTCGATGTTGCTGGCTTCGGGCGTTGCTTCGGCGACCGATGGCTATTTTGAACCCGGTTACAGCGTTCAATCAGTGGGCATGGGCGGCGTCGGCATCGCCTTCCCGCAGGATGCGCTCTCAGCAGCCACCAACCCGGCCGGCATGGCCTGGGTCGGCAACCAGCTCAATTTCGGCTTCAGCGTGTTCCGTCCCAATCGCAATGCGAGCTTCACCACGCCCAACGGCACGGCCTCGTTCAATGGCAATCAGACCCAACAGTTCTACATTCCTGAGTTCGGCTACAACCACATGCTCAACTCACGCCTGGCCGTGGGTATCGACGTATTTGGCAATGGCGGTATGAACACCGGCTACAGCTCGCTCAACACCGCCACGCGCGGGGCACAGTGCGCCAACCCGCAGGTGTTGCAGATGTTTGGTGGCAACGTGCAGCAGTGCATGGCTTCACCAGCCGGACAATTGGGCGCTTTCGGCGTGGGTTCGGTGGGCGTTGATATGCAGCAACTGTTCATCGCCCCGACCGTGGCTTGGCGCATCAACGACAGTAACTCGATCGGCATCTCGCTCGACTACGTGCACCAGAGCTTCGATGCCAATGGCATCCAGGCGTTCCAGGGACTCTCCAGCAATCCCGCGAATCTGACCAACAACCTGCATGCGCAATCCGATGGCTTCGGCTTCCGCATTGGCTGGACCGGGCACATCACCCCGGATCTGACATTGGGCGCGACCTACCAGCCCAAGATCAGCATGAGCGCGTTCAAGCGTTACAACGGCCTGTTTGCCGAGGGCGGCAAGTTCGACATCCCCGCCAATTACGGCGTGGGCGTGGCCTGGAAAGCCAGTCCTGGCCTGACCCTCGCCGGCGATGTTGAACGTATCGACTACGGCAACATTCCAGCCATCGCCAATCCGATGCTCAACTCGCTGATTTGCAGCAATCCGTCGAGTTGCGGGCTCGGCACGGCCAACGGCAGCGGCTTCGGCTGGCGCAATGTCACCGTGGTTAAACTGGGTGCGGCCTGGGCGATGAACTCGCAGTGGACGCTGCGCGCCGGCTGGAACCACAGCAGCCAGCCGATCACCAGCGCCAACGTGCTGTTCAACGTGCTGGCACCTGGCGTCGTCCAAAATCACGTCACCTTGGGCGCGACCTATGCGCTGAGCCGTGACCTGGCGCTGTCGTTCGACTATGTGCATGCCTTCAACCAGAGCATCACCGGCACGGGTGCCAGCCAGGGCACGCAGATCGCCATGTCGGAGAACACGCTGGGTTTCTCGCTGGGCTGGAAGTACTGAGTCCCGGCATTGGGCCGCGACAAGCCCGAGTGCTTGTCGCGGTCATGTCGAAACACCGGCTCACGCCTTGGGCGTGCCTTCGCCGTCGGTCGTGCCCGCGCTGCCTGCATTCGCAGCATTTGCATCCGGCTCATCCGCGGTTTCATCATCCAGCGCCAGCGGCACCACGCCGACCAGGCTCTCGTCCGCAGGCAGGCGAATCAGCGTCACGCCCTGCGTGTTGCGACCCAGTTGCGAAACCTCCGCCACGCGCGTGCGTACCAGAGTGCCGCGATCGGAAATCAGCACCAGCCCCTGCTCTGGTTGTACCTGCACCACGGCGACCAGCGCGCCGTTGCGCTCCGAGCACTGGATCGCGATCACGCCCTGGGTGCCGCGGCCCTTGCGCGGGAACTCGTCCAGCGCGGTACGCTTGCCGTAGCCACGAGCAGTCGCCGCAAGAATGTCACCGTCCGCGGCCACGATCAGGCCGACCACTTGCACGCCCTCGGCCAGACGCATGCCGCGCACACCCGTGGCCGTGCGCCCCATCGAGCGCACCGTGTCCTCGTCGAAGCGCACCGCCTTGCCGTTGCTGGCAAACAGCATGATGTCGCGCTGTCCATCGGTCAGGCACACATCAACCAGCGCATCGCCCTCGTCAAGATTGATGGCGATCTTGCCGCGCTGCAGTCGATACGCGAACTCACTCAGCGGAGTTTTCTTCACCGTGCCGCGGCACGTGGCGAAGAACACATACTGGCCGCTGTCGAAAGCGTGCACCGGCAACACGGCCTGCACCTTCTCGCCCACTTCCAACGGCAACAGGTTGACGATGGGCTTGCCGCGCGCGCCCGGTCCGGCGTCGGGAATCTGGTACACCGTCAGCCAGAACACACGCCCGGCGCCAGTGAACACCAGCAACGTGTCGTGCGTGTTGACCACCCACAACTGCTCGATGAAATCCTCTTCCTTCATCGCCGTGGCCGAGCGCCCCTTGCCGCCGCGACGCTGCTCGCGATAAATCGTCAACGGCTGCCGCTTGACGTAGCCCGCGTGCGAGAGCGTGACCACGACGTCCTCTGGCGCGATCAGATCGAGCATACCGAGATCATCCTGCGAAGCCTGGATGACGGTGCGGCGCGCATCGCCATATTCCTCGCGGATCGATTGCAGCTCCTCGCGAATCACCACGAGCAGCCGCTCGGGATCTTCAAGAATGTGGATCAGGCCGGCGATGGTATCGAGCAGGCTGCGGTATTCGTCGGTGAGCTTGTCCTGCTCCAGCCCAGTCAGGCGGTTCAGGCGCATCTCCAGAATTTCCTTGGCCTGCGCCTCGGAAAGCTGGTAGCCAGCGGCGCTCAACCCCAGACCCGGCAGCAGATCCTCGGGGCGCGACTGTGCCGCGCCGGCCGCGCCCAGCAGTGTGCGCACCAGACCCGGCTCCCACACGCGCGAGAGCATGCGCTCGCGCGCTTCCTGCGGCGAAGCCGATGTCTTGATCAGCTCGATCATCTCATCGATGTTGGCCAGCGCGACGGTGAGCCCTTCGAGGATGTGTGCACGCGCGCGCGCCTTGCGCAGATCGAAAATGGTGCGCCGGACGACTACCTCGCGACGGTGTCGGATGAAGGCCTCGAGTACCTGCTTGAGATTCAACAGTCGCGGCTGGCCATCGATCAGCGCGACCATGTTGATGCCGAACACCGTCTGCAACTGGGTCTGCTGATACAGGTTGTTGAGCACCACATCGCCCATCGCGTCACGGCGGATCTCGATGACCACGCGCATGCCGTCCTTGTCGGATTCGTCACGCAGTTCCGAGATGCCTTCGAGCTTTTTCTCCTTGACCAACTCGGCGATCTTCTCGATCAGCCGCGCCTTGTTCACCTGATAAGGCAACTCGGTGACGATGATGGTTTCGCGGCCGTTGGGCTCGGTTTCGATCTCGGCGCGCGCGCGCACCAGCACGCGGCCGCGGCCGGTGCGGTAAGCCTCGTGGATGCCGGCCGAGCCATTGATGATCCCGGCAGTGGGGAAATCCGGTCCGGGGATGTAGCCCAGCAGCGCATCGACTTCCAGCGCCGGGTCGTTGATCAACGCGATGGTGGCATCGATCACCTCGACCAGGTTATGGGGCGGAATGTTGGTCGCCATGCCCACGGCAATGCCCGCCGAGCCGTTGATGAGCAGGTTCGGTACACGCGTGGGCAGCACCAGCGGCTCGTGCTCGCTTTCGTCGTAGTTGGGACCGAAATCGACGGTTTCCTTGTCGATGTCGGCCATCAATTCGTGCGCGAGGCGCGACAGACGCACCTCGGTGTAACGCATCGCCGCGGCGTTGTCGCCATCGACCGAACCGAAGTTGCCCTGGCCGTCCACCAGCAGGTAGCGCAGCGAAAACGGCTGCGCCATGCGCACGATGGTGTCGTAGACCGACTGATCACCATGCGGGTGATATTTGCCGATCACGTCACCGACCACGCGCGCCGACTTTTTGTAGGGCTTGTTCCAGGCATTGCCGAGTTCGTTCATGGCGAACAACACGCGGCGATGCACCGGCTTGAGGCCGTCGCGAACATCGGGGAGAGCGCGGCCCACGATCACGCTCATGGCGTAGTCGAGATAGCTCTGGCGCATCTCGTCTTCAATGTTGACGCGGATGATTTCTTTGGCGAGTTCGGCCATGCCTGGGGTCCGTGACGTCAGGCCCGGGCGTTGCGCCCGGACGGTGAAAAATCGAAACGCGATGATAGCACATCCGGACTGGGATGGCTCTGCAAAAAATCATTTCAATCAATAAATTACAACGGTTTCTTCGGCGTGTTTCCAGTACCGCCAAATACCCAGCGTTGGGCGCTGGTGTAGTTGAAAACGGCAGCCATGAGCGACCCCAGCGCCACACCCAGCGCAGGCCATGCGCGCACCATGGACGACTCGTACACGGCCAGCGCATACACGCCGTAATTGACCAACGCGCCGCCGCTCATGGCCGCCATCCAACGCACCCACTCGATATGCCAGCGGTGCTGGCCGCGCGCATCGGCGAAGGTGGTGTGGCGATTCCACAGCCAGGTCACCGTGGCCGCACAACTGAAGGAGATTACACGTCCGAGGTAAGGATCCATTCCGAAAAAGGAAACCAACCCCTGCACCACGCCGGCATCGACGACGAAACCGATCAGACCGCCGATGAAGAACAAGCCGACTCTACGCATGCGTGACTCCGAATTGGCGCCGCATGCTCTCGCCATCCGGTTTGCAAAGCACACCGCGCTCGGTCACCAGCACATCGATCAGCGCCGCCGGAGTGACATCGAACACCGGATTCCAGGCCGTGGCACCTGCCGGTGCGGTGCGCTTGCCACCGCAGGACAGCACTTCCTCGGCATCACGCAGCTCGATTTCGATGGCATCGCCGCTGCGTGTGGCCATGTCCACAGTGGAAGCGGGCGCGACCACCATGAAGCGCAGGCCATGATGGCGCGCGGCCAGCGCCAGCGCATAGGTACCGATCTTGTTGGCGACATCGCCGTTGGCCGCGATGCGATCGGCGCCAACGATCACCCACTGCACGGCCCCACTGCGCATCAGCGCGGCAGCAGCGGAATCGGCGATGAGCGTGGCGGCGATGCCATCCTGCTGCAACTCCCAAATCGTCAACCGCGCGCCCTGCAGCCACGGCCGTGTTTCGCCCGCGTAGACGCGCGCAATGCGCCCACCGGCAACGCCAGCACGGATCACGCCAAGCGCCGTGCCAAAGCCGGCTGTCGCCAGCGCGCCAGTATTGCAGTGGGTCAGCACGCCCGTGCCCTGCTCCAACAGCGCGGCGCCGAACCGGCCCATGGCGTGATTGGCGGCGAGATCCTCGGCCTCGATGGCGCGTGCCTCGGCAAGCAGATGCGCAGCATCTGCACCGGAGACCGCGCATGCGTTCATGCGATCCAGCGCCCACATCAAATTCACCGCCGTCGGCCGCGCCGCGCGCAGGCGCGCCACGGCCTCAATGAAGTTGTCCGCGCGCGCGGCCAGCACCGCGCCATAAGCCGCCGCTATGCCGATGGCGGGCGCGCCGCGCACTGCCAGCGCACGGATCGCCGCGCTCACCGCTTCGGCATCCGCGCAGCGCAGCCACACCGTTTCGTGCGGCAGTAGGCGCTGGTCGAGCACATCCAGCGCATCGCCCCGCCAGCGCAACGGGCGCACCGAATCATGCGCGCCAGGATCATGGGGTTCGGCAAACATCGGTCTTCCCTGGCAACAGCGCATCTACTGCGCTCAAGCTCGCAAGGATAAAGCCTGCACCGCGTGCGGGCGAGTCCGCGTCCGTGCTTGATTCAGCCCTGCCGCTCACCCAGCCAGCCATGAATGACGCCGGGCACCTCGCGCTGCGCGCGCCCGGACACATAGATGCCGATGTGGCCACCCTTGAAGCTCAGCTCGGTATAGTCCGTGGTACCCACCACACCACGCAGCGGACGCGCCGCGGACGGCGGCACCAGATGATCCTGCTCGGCAAAGATGTTCAGTATCGGCAGCTTGACACTGCCCAGATCAACGCGCTCGTCACCGATCTCGATCTCGCCCTTGATCAGCTTGTTGGCCTGGTAGAAATCCTTGATGAACTGGCGGAAGGCCTCGCCGGCCTGGTCGGGTGAGTCGAAGATCCACTTTTCCATGCGCAGGAAATTGGTGATTTCCTTCGGGTCATCCAGCACATCGACCATGCCGACGTATTTCTGCTGGTTCAGGCGCACCGGCTTCAGCGTGAGATAGCACCAGTTCATCAGGTCAGCCGGCACGTTGCCGAGGGTGTCGACAAACAGATCGACATCCATCTGGCGCGTCCAGTTCGAGAGCATGTTGTCCGGAGTGTGAAAGTCCACCGGTGTGACCATGGTGATCAGGTTCTGCAGCTTGTGCCCGCGCAGCGCGGCGTAGCACAGAGAGAACGCGCCGCCCTCGCAGATGCCGAGCAGGTTGATGCGCTCCAGCCCATGGCGCTGACGCACCTGGTCGATGCAGCGATCGAGGTAGCCGAGAATGTAATCCTCAAGCGTGAGCCAGCGATCGGCCAGATCGGGATAGCCCCACTCGATGAGATACACGTCCTCACCCAGTTCCAGCAGGCGTGCGACCAGCGAGCGATCGGCTTGCAGATCCACCATCCACGGCGTGTTGACCAGCGCGTAACAGATCAGGATCGGCATGCGCCCGGAGGGCTTGCCAGTCGGTTTGAAGTGCCACAACGTGATTTTGTCTTCGTGATACACCGCCTCCCTGGCGGAAGCACCGAAGTCGAAATCACCGACGTTGCGCAGGTTTTGCATGCCTGCGGCGAGTTTGCGCTTGAAGCCATCGACTTCTTGCAGCGCTTTGACAGGATCGATACGCAGCGGACTGAGCATGGTGATCTCCAGAATTTAGCGGCGACGCGGCGCAGTGGCCTTGCGCGCGGGTTTGCTGGCCGGTTTGCTGGCCGGTGGCTTGCTGCTCGCAGGCACCGATGCGGAGTGCGATTTACCGGGCTCCGGGCGCGCCTGCGTCTCGGCCAGACGTGCCTGCAATTGCCGCACCTGACGACGCAAATCGTGCAGGCGCTTGCCCAACGTATTGATCTCGCTGCGTGTGGGCACGCCCAACTCGCGCGACATCTGCTCGACCTGCTGCTGCGTGCCAGCGCGTACACGCATCTGCGCGTCCACCAGTGCGCCGTAGACTTCACGCCACTCGGCTGAAAGCGCGACTTCCTGAAAGCCCTCCTCGGCGGCATCGACCCAGAGGTCGTAAAGCGCACGCAGCGACTCGATCTGGCGACCGGGTTCGGTACGCTCGGCGAGCTTGGCCTCGAATTTTTCAGTGCCCAGGCGACCCGCGCGCGCCAGCAGCTGGTTGTATCGCTGCATCTGCTGCTGGTAGTCGAGCACATCGCGCACCTGTTTTTGCGCGCGCTCCTGGTGCTCACGCGCCAGACCGATGCCCGGCACGCCCAGGGATTCGCGCAGTCCAGCCAGCGCTGGCGCGGCCATCTGCTGCCACGATTGCATCCACGCCTGCGGTCCGCCGCCAGCGATCTGGCTGGCGTCGGCAAAGGCCGTGGTGAACGGCTGGCCACCGCCAAACACACCGTCCAGCGCATCGCGCCAGGCCGCCGCCGGCTGTGCGCCACCAAGCTGCGACTGCATCGATTCGAGCAACATGAAGTAGTTCTTGAGGCCGGCCAGCGTGCGTTCGATCTGCGCCTCGCCGGTCTCGTTCATCCCTGCCGCCTGGCTGCGCAGGCTGGATTGCCAGCCCTCCCAGGTTTGCTGCATGAGACGTGCGTACTGCTCGCCGCCGGGCGGCATGAAACCAGTGGTCATGACAGACTCCACTCAATGAATGGCGCTATTGTGCATCGCACCATGCGGCGCCGTAAAGCAAAACGCCCGGGACTCCCCGGGCGTCGTTCACTGCACACTCAGCCGATGGACTAGGCTTGCGCGTCTTCGGTGACCGCCTTGATCGACAGGCGAATGCGGCCCTGCTTGTCGACTTCCAGCACCTTCACCTTGACGATATCGCCTTCCTTGAGTTTGTCGGAAACCTTCTCGACGCGCTCATTGGAGATCTGCGAAACGTGCACCAGGCCGTCCTTGCCGGGCAGGATGGTGACGAAGGCGCCGAAGTCCATCAGCTTGGCCACCTTGCCCACGTAGATGCGGCCAGGCTCGACGTCGGAAACGATCATCTCGATGCGCTTCTTGGCCTCCTCGGCCGCGTTGCGGTTGACCGAGGCGATGATCACGGTGCCGTCATCGGTGATGTCGATGGTGGTGCCGGTTTCCTCGGTGATCGAGCGGATCACCGCACCGCCCTTGCCGATCACCTCGCGGATCTTGTCCGGGTGGATCTTCATGGTCAGCAGGCGCGGCGCGTAATCGGACAGCTCGGCGCGCGGTGCGCTGATCACCTTGGCCATCTCGCCAAGAATATGCAGGCGACCGCGCTTGGCCTGGGCCAACGCCACGCGCATGATTTCCTCGGTGATGCCGTCGATCTTGATGTCCATCTGCAAGGCGGAAATACCATCGGCGGTACCGGCAACCTTGAAATCCATGTCGCCCAGATGGTCCTCGTCACCGAGGATGTCGGACAGCACCACGAACTGGTCACCTTCCTTGACCAGACCCATGGCAATGCCGGCCACCGGCGCCTTGATCGGCACGCCGGCATCCATCATCGCCAGCGAGGAGCCGCACACCGAGGCCATCGAGGACGAACCGTTCGACTCGGTGATCTCGGAGACCACGCGCAGCACATAGGGGAACTGCTCCATCGGGGGCTTGACCGCCATCACACCGCGCTTGGCGAGACGGCCATGACCGATTTCGCGACGCTTCGGCGCGCCAAAGCGTCCGGCCTCGCCCACGCTGAACGGCGGGAAGTTGTAGTGGAACAGGAACGGATCCTTGGATTCACCCTCGGGCGCGTCGATCATCTGCGAGTCGCGCGCGGTGCCCAGTGTGGTCACCACCAGTGCCTGCGTTTCGCCACGTGTGAACAGCGCCGAACCATGGGTACGCGGCAGCACGCCGACGCGCACACTGATCGCACGGATATCGTCCAACTGACGACCGTCGATGCGCACCTTGGTCTTGAGCACGCTGTCGCGCAGGGTGCGGTATTCCAGTTCGGCGAATTCCTTGGCCAGATCGGCCGCCGTCCAACCCTTGGCCTCGGCCTCGGATTTGAGCGATGCCAGCACGTCAGCCTTGATCGCGCCGATCGCGTCGCGGCGCTGCAGCTTGTCGCGTACCTTGAACGCTTCTTCGAGCCTGCCACCCAGCGCAGATTCCAGCGCGGCACACAATGCCTCGTTGCGCGCCGGCGGCTGCCAGTTCCACGACGGGCGTGCCGCTTCGGCAGCCATCTCGGCGATGGTCCGAATCGCGATCTGCATTTGCTGGTGGCCGAACACGACCGCACCCAACATCACGTCCTCGGGCAGCAACTTGGCTTCGGACTCGACCATCAGCACGGCGTTGGAAGTACCAGCGACGACCAAATCCAGCGCCGAGGTCTTGAGTTCGGTCGCGGTGGGATTCAGCACGTACTTGCCATCGATGTAACCGACGCGCGCTGCGCCAATCGGACCCTTGAACGGAATACCGGCCAGGCTGAGTGCCGCCGAAGCGCCGAGCAACGCGGCGATGTCGCCGTCAACCTCTGGGTTGA
Organism: Metallibacterium sp.; assembly: GCF_054637675.1. Lineage (NCBI taxonomy): Bacteria > Pseudomonadati > Pseudomonadota > Gammaproteobacteria > Lysobacterales > Rhodanobacteraceae > Metallibacterium > Metallibacterium sp. The sequence continues at coordinate 7,717 of NZ_JBTSRB010000052.1, read as the reverse complement.
GCGACAACACCTGCGCGATGACCTGGACTTCGTTCTTGAACTCTTCCGGAAACAGCGGGCGCACCGGGCGATCGATCAGACGCGAGGTCAGCGTTTCCTTTTCGGTGGGACGTCCTTCGCGCTTGAAAAAGCCGCCGGGAATGCGGCCAGCGGAGTAGAACTTTTCCTGGTAGTCGACGGTGAGCGGGAAGAAATCCTGTCCCTCACGCGCCTTGCCGGCGGCGACGGCGGTGACCAGCACCACGGTGCCGCCCATGCTCACCATGACCGCGCCGGATGCCTGGCGGGCGATTTCGCCCGTCTCCAGCGTGACTTCGTGATTGCCGTACTGGAATGACTTGGTTACTTTCGCCACGTTTTCGGTCCTCGTTGAGATTAGCGACGCAGACCGAGGCGCTGGATCAGATCCTGATAGCGCTGCGCATCTTTGTTTTTGAGATAGCCCAGCAGGCGCCGGCGCTGGTTGACCATTTTCAGCAGACCGCGGCGCGAATGATGGTCCTGCTTGTGATCATGAAAGTGCGTCGAAAGGTGCTCGATGCGCGCGGACAACAGCGCCACCTGCACTTCCGGTGAACCGGTATCGGCCGGTGCGCGCCGATAATCGGCAATGACTTTTGCGGTTTGATCGTTGGACAGAGACATCGTGCGAATTCCTTGAACAATGCGAGACTTGCGCCAAGCCACGGCTCGTGTGGAAAACCTTGGACTGGCGCAAGCCCCCGCCGGTGGATGAAAGCGGTTGACTGAGCTGGCCATTTTAGTCGCGCCAGCGCTCCAACAACAAGTTATTTACGGTATGGACTCCTGTGACTCCGCCGCGCAACCGAGGCACAAGCCCATGCATTGCTGGCACCTCAGCCCGTGCCCTGATCCCAATGGAATCCGCGGCTGACCTTGAATTGACCCTCAAGCACCTCGGCCATGGCCAGCGCGCGGCCACCGGGATCCATCAGCAGACACGGGCCAGGCGCGGCCGCGGCCGGTGCCGCCAGCGCGCGTCCATGGCTGATGGCCAGGCTATCGGCGGCGCTCAGCGTCCAATGCGGCCAATGCGGCACGGCGTCTTCGATCGGCCGCAGCCGCGCCCACAAGGCCTCGCGCCCGTCGCGCAGAAGCATCTGCTCGAGCGTGTCCAAGCCAATCATCGACTGCCCCTGGAAAGGCGCAACCCACAATCGGCGCAGCGCGGCCAGATGGGCGCCGCAACCCAGGCGTTCGCCCAGATCGCGCGCCAGGGCGCGCACGTAAAAACCCGCGCCGCATTCCACTTCCAGCGTCAGACGATCCTCGTGATGTTGCAGCAGACGCAGCGCATGCACCTCAACCTGGCGCTGCGGCGCCCGCACCGCCTCGCCGCGGCGCGCGCGCCGGTAAAGGGGCTGGCCCTGCTGCTTGAGCGCCGAATAAATCGGCGGCACCTGACTGATGCGGCCGACGAATTCCTGCAGCAGGGCATCAATCGAGGCGTCGTCGAGGCTGGGCAGCGGGCACTCGCGAATCACGACGCCTTCGACGTCATCGGTGCTGGTGACCTGCCCCAGTCGACATACCGCGTGATACACCTTGCGCTCACCCAGCAACACGCCAGCCAGTTTGGTGGCCTCGCCGAAGCACAGCGGCAACATGCCGGTAGCGCATGGATCCAGCGCACCGGTGTGGCCACCTTTGGCCGCAGCCAGCATGCGTCGCACGCGCTGCAGCGCCTGGCTGGAACTCAAGCCCAGCGGCTTGTCCAGCAGCAGCACGCCGTGGATGGGATGAAATTCAGCGACGGACATGGTCGGGATCGAAATGGCGCAACGCGCGCGCGGTGCAACGACTCACTGTGCCGGCTTGTCCGCGCGCAGCAAGGCATCGATGCGCTCGCCACGATCCACGGATTCGTCATAGCGAAAACGCAGCGCCGGCACGCGGCGCAGGCGCATGCTCCGTGACAACTGCGTGCGCAGCTCGCCCGCCATGGCGTTGAGCGCCTTGACCGCGGCGGTCGACTGCTCGGACAGCAGCGCGATCACCCAGACCGTCGCCATGTCCAGATCGCGCGTGACCTCGACATCGGAAACGCTGACCGAGGGCAGCGCATGATCACGCACTGCGGCGTGCACCAGTGTGCCCAGCTCGCGGCGAAGCTCGGCGGAAACGCGATCGGTGCGGGTGAAGGATGGCGACATGATGACTCGGCTCAGGATGCGGCATGAATCTGGGCGCATGCAGCACTGCGGGCTCATGCTCACCAGACGCTGCGCGTGGCGACGGCGCAAACCGCACCACCGACAGTTTACGCCTGCTACAGGGTGCGCTTGACCTCGATGCGCTCGAAGCACTCGATCTGGTCGCCGGCGTGCACATCGTTGTATTGCTTGACCGCGATGCCGCACTCCATGCCGTTGCGCACTTCCTCGACGGCCTCCTTGAAGCGACGCAGCGATTCCAGCTCGCCCTGGAAAACAACGGTGTTGTCACGCAGCACGCGGATCGGCTTGTTGCGACGCACGCTGCCCTCGATGACCATGCAACCGGCCACCGCACCGAACTTCGAGCTGCGAAACACATCGCGCACCTGCGCCACGCCGATGATCTCCTCGCGCACCTCGTTGCCGAGCAGGCCGGACGCGGCCTGGGTGACCTGGTCGATGATGTCGTAGATGATCGAGAAGTAGCGCAAGTCGAGGCCATTGGCCTCGATGACCTTGCGCGCACTGGCATCGGCACGCACGTTGAAGCCGATCAGCAGCGCCTTGGATGCCGCGGCCAGCGTGGCGTCGGATTCGGTGATGCCGCCCACGCCGGATGCAATGACGTTGACCTTGACCTGATCGTTGCCGATCTTGCCCAGCGCGTCGCGCAAAGCCTCGACCGAGCCCTGCACATCGGCCTTGACGACGATATTCAGCGATTGCTGCTGGCCCTCGTTCTGACCCATCTGCGCCATCAAATCCTCAAGGCGATTGCCGCCGGAGCGCACCAGGCGCGTCTCGCGACGCTTCTGCTCGCGCTGCTGGGCAACGTCCTTGGCCAGGCGCTCATCGGCCACCACGGCCAGATCATCGCCCGCCTCGGGCACGCCCGAGAGCCCCAGCATTTGCACCGGAATCGACGGCCCGGCGTCGATGACCTGCCGGCCGGTCTCGTCGAACAACGCGCGCACGCGACCATACTGGGTGCCGCAGACCACGAAATCGCCGCGCGCCAACAGACCCGACTGCACCAGTACCGTCGCCACCGGGCCGCGGCCCTTGTCCAGACTGGACTCGACCACCACGCCGCTGGCGCGGCCATCGGCCACGGCGCGCAGTTCCATCACCTCGGCCTGCACCGAGATTGCATCCAGCAGCGCATCCACGCCTTCGCCCGTCTTGGCCGACACCGGCACGAACTGCGTGTCGCCGCCCCATTCCTCGGGCACGACTTCGTGCTGCACCAGACCCTGCTTGACGTTGTCGGGATTGGCGTCGGGCTTGTCCATCTTGTTCACGGCGATGATCAGCGGCACCTTGGCGGCGCGTGCATGCTGCACGGCTTCGATCGTCTGCGGCATCACACCATCATCCGCGGCCACCACCAGCACCACGATATCGGTGATCTTGGCGCCGCGCGCGCGCATCGCGGTGAAGGCCGCATGGCCGGGCGTATCGAGAAACGTGACCACGCCCTTGGCGGTTTCGACGTGATACGCGCCGATGTGCTGGGTGATGCCACCCGCCTCGCCAGCCGCGACCTTGGTGCGGCGGATGCAGTCCAGCAGCGAGGTCTTGCCGTGATCGACGTGGCCCATGATGGTGACCACGGGCGGGCGCGGTGCGCGCTCACCCGTGGCATCGGTCTGCGCCACCAGCTTGGTCTCGGCGTCGTTCTCGGTGGCACGCACGGCCTGGTGCCCAAGCTCCTCGACCACCAGCACCGCGGTGTCGTGGTCAATGCCCTGGTTGATGGTCGCCATGACGCCCATCTTGAACAGCGCCTTGACCACATCGGCGCCCTTGATCGCCATCTTCTGCGCCAGATCGGCCACCACGATGGTGTCGCCAATCGCCACTTCACGCACGACCGGCGCGGTGGGCTTGGAGAACGCGTGCTGACCCGCTGCGGCACGACCAGCCTCGGGCTTGCTTTTGCCGGGCTTGCGGCGTCCGGCACGGCGCGCGCGCTCGGCTTCGGTCAAATGCAGTTCGCCACCGGAGAAGCGCCCGGCATCACCGTCGCCGCCTGTCGGAGCGCGATGCGAGCCGCGATCGGGAATGCGATGGCGATGCGGGGCCTCGGGTGCACGCGCGGGTTTGTCGGCCTTGGCACGCTCGCGCGGCGGATGCGCACGCGTTTCACCCGCCGCCACGGCCTTCTCGGCGGGCGGCGATACGGGCTCGATTTCGCTGGCGCGCACGGCCTCCTGCGCGGCTTGCTGCGCCTGCAGTTGCGCAACGGCCTCGGCCTGCTTGCGCGCTTCTTCCTCGACGCGCTGCCGCTCCATTTCCTCGGCACGCCGGCGATCCGACTCAAGCAAATGCGCTTGCTGCTGATCGCGCTCCTGCTGCGATTCGCGCAATTTGCGAATCGCGTCCTCGCGCTCACTGTCGCCTGCGGACTCGTCGGCGATGACACTGCGCTTGACGTAGGTGCGCTTGGCGCGCACCTCGACCGCGACCGTCTTGGACGTAGCCGCGCGGCCGGAGCCAGTGGAGACCTTGATCTCGCTGACTTTGCGTCGGCTCAGTGTGACATGGCTGGGCGCGGCGATCGCCTCGCTGCCGCCTTCGGCCTTGCCGTGCGCGCGGCGCAGGAAACCCAGCAGCTTCATTTTTTCGGTGCTGCTGACGGCCTGGTCCGGACCTTTGAAATGCATGCCCGCCTCGGCCAGTTGAGCCAACAGCTTGTCGGCTGGAATATCCAGCATCGTGGCGAGGTGCTTGATGGTGACTTCAGACATGTCGATCTACTCCGCAAGTTTCGAGCCGCGCGACGAGGCGCGGGGGCGTGCGCTGAACATGTCCGGGCCTCAGCCGCCCTGCTCCATTTTCTCGATCATCGGCGCGCGTGCGGCCATGATCAGCGCCGCCGCGCGCGACTCGTCCATGCCCTCGATGTCCATCAGATCAATCACGGCGAGATCGCCGAGATCCTCCAGCGTATTGATACCGCGCTCATCCAGCATCGCGAGCAGCTCTGAATCCATGCCGTCGAGCGCATCCAGACTGTCTGCACCAGCGCCGCCACCGCTTTCCTCGGCGACCAGCGCCTCGGTCAACAGTGCGTCGCGCGCACGCGCACGCAACTCCTCGACGATGTCCTCGTCGAACCCTTCCACCGCCAGCAATTCAGCGGTCGGCACGTAGGCGATTTCCTCGACCGTGGAAAAACCCTCCTGCACCAGGATCTGCGCGATCTCGGTGTCCACTTCAAGCTTGTCCATGAACAGATTGAGCGCGGCTTTCTGCTCATCCTCGCTCTTGGCCTGCACCTGCGCCTGGGTCATCACGTTGAGCTGCCAGCCGGTGAGCTTGCTGGCGAGCTTGACGTTCTGGCCACCGCGGCCGATGGCTTTCGACAACTCGCCCTCCGGCACGGCGATGTCCATCGAGTGCTTGTCTTCGTCGACGATGATCGACTCGACCTGTGCTGGCGCCATGGCGTTGATCACGAACTGCGCCGGGTTGTCATTCCACAGCACGATGTCCACGCGCTCGCCGTTCAACTCGTTGGCGACCGCCTGCACGCGCGAGCCGCGCATGCCGATGCAGGCACCAATGGGGTCGGTGCGATGGTCGTGGGCCAATACCGCGATCTTGGCGCGATCGCCAGGATCGCGCGCGCAGGCCTTGATCTCGACAAGACCCTGACCTACCTCGGGCACTTCCAGCTTGAACAGCGCGATCATGAACTCGGGCGCACTGCGCGAAATGAACAGTTGTGGCCCGCGCACCTCGGCACGCACCTCCTGCAGATAGCCGCGCAAACGATCGCCGACGCGCACGGTTTCGCGCGGAATGGCGCGCTCGCGCGGGATGAAGGCCTCGACGTTGCCGCCCAGGTCCAGATAAATGCTGCCGCGCTCGACGCGCTTGACCACGCCGGTCAGCAGTTCGCCCACGCGATCACGGTAGGCACCCAGCACCAACTCGCGCTCAGCCTCGCGCACGCGCTGCACGATGACCTGCTTGGCCGCCTGCGCGGCAATGCGCCCGAACTCCGGGTTGTCAATGGGCTCCTCGATGAACTCGCCGATCTGGATGTCGGCGCGCTCCTCGATCGCATCCATCATGCGCGTCATGCGCTCGGGCGATTCCATGACCACATCGTCGGCCACGACTTCCCAGCGCCGAAAGGTTGAGTACTCGCCGCTGTCGCGGTCGATGCCGACACGGATGGCGACATCCTGATCGGGATAGCGCTTCTTGGCCGCCGAGGCCAGCGCTGCTTCCAGTGCCTCGAAAATGGTTTCGCGCGCGACGCCTTTCTCGTTGGCAACCGCATCGACGACCAGCATCAATTCTTTGCTCATTTCGTTACTCCCGCGGGCATGTGCCCGTTCGGATCATTGGCTGACTGGAGGGGTTCCGGGCTTGCCCGTCGCGCGCTTGCCACGAGACGCCGGTTTGCTGTTGTCCCTGGCTGCACCTTGCCTGGGCTGCGGCGCGTAACCCAGCGCCACCCAATCGGGAACCAGGCGTGCGCTTTCAAATGCATCGGCGGCAAAGGTGAACGGCACCGTGTCGACATCCACGGTGATCTGCTCGTCATCGACCGCAAGCACGCGCCCGCGCAGGCGACGGCGCCCTTGCTGCGGCAGCTTCAGCGTGACACGCACCTCGGCGCCGAGCAGGCGCGCGAAATGCGCGGCCGTGAACAGCGGGCGGTCGATGCCTGGCGAGGAAATCTCGAGCGTGTACTGGCCCGCAATCGGATCCTCGGCATCAAGCCATGTGGACAACTCGCGGCTGGCTGTCGCGCAGTCATCGACATCGACCTCGCGACCTGCAACCTCGATATACACGCGCAACGTGCCGCCGTGGCCATGCGTCGCCCACTCGATCCCAAGACATTCGAGACCGATGCCGGCCAACATGGGCCCGATGCGTTCCGCCAGTGCGCGCGTGTCCAAATCTCCGTCCTGCAGAAACAAAAAAAGGGCGCGACCGCCCTGCCCAACGCCGCCTTGGCGGCGCCACTCCTGCGGCCAACAAAAAAGCCTCACGAGGAGGCTTTCTTGTTCAGAAAGTCTGGTAGCGGGGGCAGGATTTGAACCTGCGACCTTCGGGTTATGAGCCCGACGAGCTGCCAGACTGCTCCACCCCGCAACAGAGTCGGTAATTGTAGGCAGCGGTCTACAAACTTGCAACTACTTCCGGTGAAATCGCTTCGTTTCAGGCACTTGCCAACGAGCCGCTTGATTTCGCATCCGGAGACCTCCCGGACTCACGCATGTCCTCGCCACTCCCTCACAGTCCGGCTCGACGCTCGGTGCCCATCTGGTGCCCATGCAGCGCCCATCTGGTGCCCACGCTGGGAGAGACTCCCGTAGAAAAGGACCGTCGGGCACACCAATCATAAGAATGCCTGGATACGCACGGTCACTGTGGGGCTCATCCCAAACCGCTACTTGCGTCAGGTTGAAGCTGCCCCGTCATACCGGAGCCCAAGAAGCGATACTTTTCCCGCTACTTGGAGCTCACCATGCAATCGATTCCGCGTCGTATCTATACCGATGATTTCAATGCCC
>NZ_JBTSRB010000051.1:0-21029 GCF_054637675.1 Metallibacterium sp. | reverse complement strand
CGGGTGACAACGTGAAGATGAAGGTGGCGCTGATTGCGCCGATCGCGATGGAGGAAGGCTTGCGTTTCGCGATTCGCGAAGGCGGTCGCACCGTCGGCGCCGGCGTCGTCGCCAAGATCTTCGAGTAACAGCGGCAAGCGTGCGGGGTGGCGAAAGCCGCCACGCGGAACAGCTCTTTAATTCACAGGACACGGTTATGGCGAACCAAAAAATTCGCATTCGGCTCAAGGCGTACGATCACCGGTTGATCGACCGCTCCGCGAGCGAGATCGTCGAGACTGCCAAGCGTACAGGTGCCACCGTGCTTGGCCCGATTCCGCTGCCGACCAAGATTGAGCGTTACACCGTGTTGACGTCGCCGCATGTCGACAAGGACGCGCGTGACCAGTACGAAACGCGCACGCACAAGCGGGTTCTCGACATCATCGACCCCAATGATAAGACCGTGGACGCGCTGATGAAGCTCGACCTCGCCGCTGGCGTGGACGTGCAGATCAAGCTCGGTTGAGGCGCTGGATCAGGATATAGACATGAGTATCGGACTGGTAGGCCGCAAATGCGGCATGAGTCGCATCTTTACTGAGGACGGTCGTTCGGTGCCGGTGACGCTGATCGAAGCGACACCGAATCGTGTGACCCAGGTGAAGTCGGATGACACTGATGGCTACGCCGCAGTGCAGGTCACCGTGGGCGTCAAACGTCCCAACCTGCTGAGCAAGACCGCGAAAGGACACTTTGCCAAGGCCAAGGTCGAGCCGGGTCGTGGCCTGTGGGAGTTCCGCGTTGCCGCCGCTGATATGGCTGCATACGTCGTGGGCAATGAAATCAAACTCGACGACGTGTTCAAGATCGGGCAGAGCGTCGATGTTGCCGGTGTGTCCAAGGGCAAGGGCTTCCAGGGCACGATCAAGCGTCACCACTTCAGCATGGGCGACGCGACGCACGGCAACTCGCTGTCGCATCGCGCGCCGGGATCCATCGGCCAGAGGCAGACGCCGGGGCGCGTGTTTCCGGGCAAGCGCATGTCGGGCCAGATGGGCAACGTGAGGCGCTCCGCACAAGGCCTTGAAGTGATGCAGATCGACAGCGAACGCCACGTCATCGCCATCAAGGGTGCCGTTCCCGGCGCCACTGGTGGCGACGTGATCATTCGCCCGACAACCAAAGGCTGAGGAGTCAGGTCATGGAAATCAACGTTGCTGACGCCGCGCCGTTGCAGGTCGCCGAGGTCGTGTTCGGTGCCGAGTTCAACGAGAACCTCGTGCATCAGGTGGTCGTGGCCTATCGTGCTGCGGGCCGCGCCGGCACCAAGGCGCAGCTCACGCGCAGCGAGATGTCGGGCACCACCAAGAAGTTCAAGAAGCAGAAGGGAGGTGGCGCGCGTCACGGCGACTACCGCGCACCGATCTTTGTCGGCGGCGGCAGAGCCTTCGCGGCCAAGCCGCGCAGTTTCGAGCAGAAGGTCAATCGCAAGATGTATCGCGGGGCGATGCGCAGCATCCTCGCCGAGCTCAATCGGCAGGGACGCCTGCAAGTCATTCCGGGTTTCGGTATTGAACAACCAAAGACTCAAGGACTGGCGGGCAAGCTTTTGCAGTTAGGTGCTGCTGGCCATGTGCTGCTGGTCGATGACAACGCCGTCGATGCGCTGTATCTGGCCGCGCGCAATCTGCCGCATGTTCATGTCGTCGATGTGGCGGCGATGAACCCGGTGTCGTTGGTCGGCGCCGACCGTGTAGTGATGACGGTCGAGTCCGTGAAAAAGATCGAGGCGTGGCTGGCATGAACAACGAATCCATTCTTTCCGTGCTGCGCGCACCGCTGATCTCCGAGAAGGCGGCACGTCTCGCCGAACATAACCAGTACGTGTTCGAAGTCGCGCCCGAGGCCACCAAGGCCGATGTGAAGGCAGCGGTCGAGCAATTGTTTGAAGTGAAGGTGGAAGCGGTCAACCTGGTCAACGTCAAGGGCAAAACCAAGTCCTTCCGTTATCGCCAGGGCCGCCGTGCCGGCATGCGCAAGGCGTACATCCGTCTTGCCGAAGGCCAGTCCATCGACGTGATGGCCAAGGCCTGAGTCAGGAGTTGCCACAATGACATTGATGACATTCAAGCCGACCTCGCCGGGACGCCGCGCCATGGTGCGCGTGTCGACGCCAGGTCTGCACAAAGGCGCGCCCCACGCTCCGCTGGTCGAGGCACAGAGCAACACCGGTGGCCGCAACCACTACGGGCGCATCACCACGCGTCACCGAGGCGGCGGGCACAAGCAGCATTACCGCTTGATCGACTTCAAGCGCGACAAGGAAGGCATTGCCTGCCGTGTCGAGCGTCTTGAGTACGATCCCAACCGTACCGCGCACATCGCGCTGGTGCTGTACGCCGATGGCGAGCGCCGCTACATCATCGCGCCGCGCGGTCTGGCGGTAGGCGATCAGCTCGTGGCCGGACGCGACGCACCGATCAAGCCGGGCAATTGCCTGCCGTTGCGCAACGTGCCGATTGGTTCGACTGTGCACTGCATCGAGATGAAACCCGGCAAGGGCGCGCAGTTGGCGCGCAGTGCCGGCGCCTCGGTGCAGCTTGTGGCGCGCGAGTTGGGTTTCGCTACCCTGCGCTTGCGCTCTGGCGAAATGCGCAAGGTTCCGGTCGAGTGTCGTGCAGTGATCGGCGAGGTGGGCAACACCGAGCACAACCTGCGCAAGATCGGCAAGGCCGGTGCGCAACGCTGGAAGGGCATCCGCCCTACCGTGCGTGGCGTGGCCATGAATCCGGTCGATCATCCGCACGGTGGTGGCGAAGGCCGCACCTCGGGTGGTCGTCATCCCGTCAGTCCGTGGGGCTTGCCGACCAAGGGCTACAAGACGCGAAACAACAAACGCACGCAGAACATGATCGTGCGTCGTCGCAAGTAACAGGGAATCGACATGCCGCGTTCGCTCAAGAAAGGTCCCTTCATCGACCTGCACCTGATGAAGAAAGTCGAGGCTGCGGCCGCGACCAACAGCAAGCGTCCGATCAAGACCTGGTCGCGTCGCTCGATGATCGTGCCGGATATGGTTGGTATGACCATCGCCGTGCACAACGGCAAGCAGCACGTTCCGGTCCTGGTGAATGAAAACATGGTCGGGCACAAACTCGGCGAGTTCGCGGCGACGCGCACGTTCAAGGGACACTCCGGCGACAAGAAGGCCGCGGCGCCTGCTGCGGCCAAGAAGAAGTGATGGAGACTGAGATGGAAGCCAAGGCAATCCTGCGCGGGGCCCGGATATCGGCGCAAAAAGCGCGTCTGGTGGCCGACCTTGTACGCGGCATGCCCGTTGATCGGGCCAGCGGTCTGCTCGAGCACACCGAGAAGAAGGCGGCGCACATCGTGCGCAAGCTGCTGCTTTCGGCCGTTGCCAACGCCGAAAACAACCTCGGCGCCGATGTCGACGAGCTCAAGATTACGCGTATTTTCGTGGACGAAGGCCCGGTGATGAAGCGCATGCACGCGCGCGCCAAGGGCCGTGGTGCACGCATTCTCAAGCGCAGCAGCCACATCACTGTGGTCGTTGGCAACTGACGGGGCGACGAAATGGGTCATAAAGTTCATCCCACCGGGTTCCGCCTGGGCATTGCCAAGGACTGGAACTCGAAGTGGTTCGCTGGCAAGCGCGAGTTTGCCCAATATCTTGTTGCCGACCTGAAAGTGCGCGAGATGCTCAAGAAGCGTCTCGCGGCGGCGGGCATTTCCAAGATCCTGATCGAACGACCGGCCAAGAACGCGCGCGTCACCATCCACACGGCGCGTCCGGGCGTGGTGATCGGCAAGAAAGGCGAGGACATCGAGAAGCTGCGTCATGACGTAACCGCGCTGATGGGCGTTCCCACGCACATCAATGTGGCCGAGGTGCGCAAGCCCGAATTGGACGCGCAGTTGGTCGCTGAGAGCATTGCCCAGCAGCTTGAGCGCCGCATCATGTTCCGTCGCGCCATGAAGCGCGCGGTGGGCAACTCGATGCGCCTTGGCGCGCTCGGCATCAAGGTCAACGTCGGTGGCCGCCTTAACGGCGCGGAAATCGCGCGTTCGGAGTGGTATCGCGAAGGCCGCGTGCCGCTGCATACGCTGCGTGCTGACATTGACTATGGCTTCGCGGAAGCCAAGACCACCTACGGCATCATCGGCGTCAAGGTGTGGATCTATAAAGGCGAAGTCTTCGACTTGGCTGCTAGCCAGCAGCAAGAGGCGAAGGAAGCCGAGCGCGAGCCGCGTCGTGGCGGTGAACGCCAGACGGCGGCGAAGTAAGGAGTTCTCTCATGCTGCAACCCAAGCGCACCAAATACCGCAAGATGTTCAAGGGCCGCAACGAAGGCCTGAGCTACAGCGCCAACGTGGTCAGCTTCGGCGAATATGGCCTGAAGGCGACCACGCACGGGCATCTGACCTCGCGCCAGATCGAGGCCGCGCGTCGCAGCATCTCGCGTCATGTCAAGCGTGGCGGCAAGTTGTGGATTCGCGTGTTCCCCGACAAGCCGATCACGCGCAAGCCGATCGAGGTGCGCATGGGCGCGGGCAAAGGCAGTGTCGAGTTCTGGGTCGCGCCGGTGCAGCCTGGCCGCATGCTTTACGAAATCGAGGGCGTCGACGAGGTTACCGCGCGCGAGGCGTTTCGCCTTGCCGCCGCGAAGCTGTCGGTGCAGACCACATTTGTCACCCGGGCGGTGCTGTGATGAATACCAAGGATCTGCGCAATCAGTCGGCCGTTGATCTGGCCAAACACGTGCTCGAGTTGCGCAAGGAGCAGTTCAACCTGCGCATGCAGCGCAGCGCGGGCGAGTTCAAGCAGACGCACCAGATCAAGCGCGTGCGTCGCGATATCGCCCGCACCAAGACGGTGCAGGGCGAGAAGAAGTGAGACAGGCCATGAGCGAAACGACGACCGCCACCCGCAGCCTGCAAGGGCGCGTGGTGAGCAACAAGATGAATCACACCGTGACGGTTCTGATCGAGCGTCAGATCCAGCATGCTGTTTACGGCAAGATTTTGCGCCGTTCGACCAAGCTGCACGCCCACGACGAGTCGGGTGATTGCCGCGAGGGCGATCTGGTGCGCATCGTCGAATGCCGTCCACTGTCCAAGACCAAGCATCATCGTGTGGTCGAAGTCCTGCAACGCGCCAGCGAGTGAGGGTACAGCCATGATCCAGATGCAATCCAGACTGGCCGCAGCGGACAACAGCGGTGCGCGTGAACTCATGTGCATCAAGGTGCTGGGCGGCTCCAAGCGCCGCTATGCCGGCATCGGCGACGTCATCAAGGTGTCCGTCAAGGATGCCATTCCGCGCGGCAAGGTGAAGAAGGGCGAGGTTTACGACGCCGTCGTGGTTCGCACCGCCAAGGGTGTGCGCCGTCCGGACGGGTCGCTGATCCGCTTCGACGGCAATGCCGCCGTGCTCCTCAACAACAAGCTCGAGCCGATCGGCACCCGAATTTTCGGGCCGGTCACCCGCGAGCTGCGCAGCGAGCGCTTCATGAAGATCGTCTCGCTCGCACCCGAAGTGCTCTGAGCGGAGAAGTCTGATGAACCGTATTCGCAAGGGCGATCAGGTGATCGTGATCGCCGGCAAGGACAAGGGTCAACGTGGCGAAGTCACGCGCGTGGTCGGTGACCGCGTGTTCGTGACCAACATCAACATGGTCAAGCGCCACACCAAGCCCAATCCACAGATCAATCAACCCGGCGGCATCATCGAGCGTGAAGCCCCGATCCATCTTTCCAATGTCATGCTGTTCAACTCCGCCAGTGGCCAGGGCTCGCGCGTCGGTTTCAAGACGCTCGACGATGGCCGCAAGGTCCGCGTGTATCGCGGTACCGGCGAGGTCGTGGACGCGTAAGGAGCCCACCGTGACTCGCCTAGAAAGAATCTACAAAGAGCAGGTCGTGCCGAAGCTGATCGAACGTTTCGGCTACGCCAATGTCATGCAGGTTCCGCGCATCACCAAGATCACGCTGAATATGGGTGTGGGTGAAGCGGCCGCCAACAAGAAGGTGCTGGAGAACGCACTGGCCGACATGGCCAAGATCGCCGGTCAGAAGCCGGTGGCGACCAAGGCGCGTGTTTCCGTGGCTTCGTTCAAGATTCGCGATGGTTGGCCCATCGGCTGCAAGGTGACTTTGCGTCGTCACAACATGTATGAGTTCTTCGATCGCCTGATCAGTGTGGCGCTACCGCGCGTGCGCGACTTCCGCGGCGTGCCGGGGCGTTCGTTTGACGGTCGCGGCAACTACAATATGGGTATCAAGGAGCAGATCATCTTCCCCGAGATCGATTTTGATCAGGTGGATGCTCTGCGCGGCATGGATATTTCCATCGCCACCAATGCACGCAGCGACGCCGAGGCCAGGGCCTTGTTCGAAGCGTTCAACTTTCCGTTCCGCAACTGACCCGGGATTCACCATGGCAAAGCAGTGCATGATCAACCGCGAGGTCAAGCGGGCCAAGCTGGTCAAGAAGTATGCGGCCAGGCGCGCCGAGCTGAAGAAGCTCATCGCCAGTCCGCGGGCTTCGTTCGAGGAGAAGCAGGTAGCGGTGACCAAACTGCAGCAGTTGCCGCGCGACTCCAGCTCCAGTCGGCAGACCACGCGCTGCGCGCTCACCGGGCGCTCGCATGGTGTCTATCGCAAGTTTGGCCTGGGTCGCAACAAGCTGCGCGAAGCCACCATGCGTGGCGACGTGCCCGGCTTGCGCAAGGCCAGCTGGTAAGCCAGCAACGGATATCGGTGCAAGATCAACCAGGACTTAATTCATGAGCATGACTGATCCCATTGCTGACATGTTCACCCGCATCCGCAATGCCCAGGCAGTGGGCAAGGTGGCGGTGAAGATGCCGGCGTCCAAGGCCAAGGCGGCGATTGCCGACCTGCTCAAGGCCGAGGGCTACATTCTGGATGCGCAGGTGGCCAAAGAAGGCGCCAGGGCCAATCTGGAAATCCGCCTGAAGTACTTCGAGGGTCGTCCCGCGATCGAGCGCATTGAGCGCGTCAGTCGTTCCGGCCTGCGCGTATATCGTGGCAAAGGCGCTCTGCCCAAGGTGCTCAATGGCCTGGGTATCTCCATCGTCTCGACATCCGCCGGATTGATGACCGATGCCCAGGCCCGCGCCAAGGGCGTGGGTGGCGAAGTCATCGGTGTCGTGGCCTAAGGAGAGCTGAGCATGTCACGTGTAGCCAAGAAGCCGGTAATCCTGCCCAGGGGTGTCGAATGCAAATTCGACGCCGCGACGATCACCGTGAAGGGACCGAAGGGCGCGGTCACCGCGCACTCGCCAGCGGGCGTCAGCCTGCGCATCGACGCCGGCCAGGTGCTGTGCGAGGCGCAGGGCGAGACCGAATTGAAGTTCGTGGGCACCACGCGTGCGCTGTTGGCCAACATGGTCAAAGGCGTCGTCGAGGGCTTCGAGCGCAAACTGGAGTTGGTTGGCGTGGGCTACAAGGCTTCAATGCAGGGCAAGACCCTGAATCTGGCCTTGGGCTTCTCGCATCCGGTCAGTTTTGCCGCACCCGAGGGCATCACGCTGGAAACGCCGAGCGCGACCGAGATCCTGATCAAGGGGGTCGACAAACAGCGTGTGGGCCAGGTTGCCGCGAAGATCCGCGCCTACCGTCCGCCGGAGCCCTACAAGGGCAAGGGTGTGCGTTATGCCGGCGAGCAGATCACCCTGAAGGAAGCCAAGAAGGCCTGATCGGCCTATCCGCTTTCGGAGACAAAAACGTGGAAAAGAACATTGCTCGACTGCGCCGCGCCAAATCGACGCGCGCACACATTCGCAAGCTGGAAGTCGCGCGCCTCAGCGTGCATCGCAGCAATCAGCATCTGTATGCGCAGGTGTTCAGTGCCAGCGGTGACCGTGTGATTGCTGCGGCTTCAACGCTGCAGGAATCGATCAACGCCGACCTCAAGGGTACCAAGAACATCGTCGCTGCGGCTGCGGTGGGCAAGGCGGTGGCGGAACGTTGCCTGGCCGCTGGTATCGACAAGGTAGCCTTCGATCGTTCCGGCTTCAGGTATCACGGCCGCGTCAAGGCCTTGGCCGATGCGGCTCGCGAGGCGGGCCTCAAGTTCTAAGCTCGTTCATTACAACTCCAAGCGGCTGCATGCCGCAAGCAAGCGCCCGCACCGCGGGCCACGAAACAAGGTGATTCATGTCCACGAATGATCGTGAAAATTCCGATGGCATGCTGGAAAAGCTCATTGCCGTCAATCGCGTCGCCAAGACCGTCAAGGGTGGCCGGCAGATGAGCTTCACCGCGCTGACCGTGGTCGGCGATGGCGATGGTCGCGTCGGTCTCGGCTACGGCAAGGCGCGCGAGGTTCCCGCCGCCATCGCCAAGGCCATGGACCGCGCGCGTCGCAACATGGTCAAGGTCAAGCTCAACAATGGCACGCTGCACTACGCCATCAAGGCCAATCACGGCGCGGCACGCGTTTACATGCAGCCGGCTTCGGAAGGTACCGGTGTGATCGCCGGCGGTGCCATGCGCGCCGTGCTCGAGGTGGTCGGAGTGAAAAACGTGCTGGCCAAGGCGGTCGGTTCGCGCAACCCGATCAATCTGGTGCGTGCGACCATCAAGGGTCTGCAGGCGTTAAGCACGCCGGAGTACATCGCCGCCAAGCGCGGCAAGACGGTCGCGGAGGTCTTGGGCCATGAGTGACAAGACCGTCAAGATACGTCTGGTCAAGGGTCTGCGCGGCGTGCAGCATCGGCACCGCCTGAGCGTACGCGCGCTGGGTCTCAACAAGATCAATGACGTGCGCGAACTGAAGGACAGCCCGCAAGTGCGTGGCTTGATCCATACGGTGAATTATCTCGTGCGCGTCGAGCTGTGATCAGCAGATTGGGAGTTTTCTCATGCGTTTGAATTCAATCAAATCGGCCGATGGTTCGCGCCGCGAGCGTGTGCGCGTCGGTCGTGGTATCGGCTCCGGTCTGGGCAAGACCGCCGGCCGTGGGCACAAGGGTCAGCACGCGCGCACCGGCAAGGGCAAGGTCAAGCCGGGTTTTGAGGGTGGCCAGATGCCATTGCAGCGGCGCCTGCCCAAGGTCGGCTTCCGTTCCAAGATGGCGGCTGCGGCGCAGGAAGTATTTCTGTACCAGCTTGCCGCGATGAAGCTGGACGTGATCGATGTGGCGGCGCTGAGGGAGGCGGGTTTCATCGACCTCAAGGCCAAGCGCGTCAAGATCGTCAAGAAGGGTGAGATCACCCGCGCCGTCAAGCTCTCGGGTGTGCTGGCCACGGTCGGCGCCAAGGCAGCGATCGAGGCGGCCGGCGGCAGCGTGGAGTAAGCACGTGGCTAAACAGGGCACCGGACTGGCTGGTTTCGGCAAGTTCACCGAACTCAAGCAGCGCCTGCTGTTCACGCTGGGCGCGATGGTCGTGTTTCGTCTTGGCTCCTTCATCCCGATTCCCGGGGTGAATCCGGAGGCGATGACGCGCATGATCGAGCAGGGTGGCGGCTTGTTGAGCATGTTCAACATGTTCTCGGGCGGCGCGCTGGCGCGCTTTTCGGTGTTCGCGCTGGGCGTGGTGCCCTACATTTCGGCCAGCATCGTGGTGCAGATGCTGGGCTCGATCCTGCCGTCCTGGCAGCAACTGCGCAAGGAAGGCGCCAGCGGCCAGCGCATCATGACCAAATACACGCGCTGGGGCACGGTGGGCCTGGCGGCGTTTCAGGCATTCGGCATCTCCTTTGCGCTGCAGAAACAGGGCATCTCGGGCGGTATCGCGGTGGTTTATTCGCCCGGCTTCGGATTCATTTTCGCCTCGGTGGTCGGTCTGACCGCGGGCACCATGTTCCTGATGTGGGTCGGTGAGCAGATTACCGAACGCGGCATCGGCAACGGCATTTCGCTGATCATCTTCGCCGGGATTGTTTCAGGCTTGCCCGGTGCGATCGTGCACACACTGAGCATGGCGCAGAATGGCGAACTGTCGGTGCTCAAGGTGCTGATGGTGATCGCCATCATCGTGGTGGTGACCGCGTTCGTGGTGTTCATGGAAAGCGCGCAGCGCCGTATCCCCGTCAACTACGCGCGACGCCAAGGTGGCGGCGGGCGCGCGTACCAGAACCAGACATCACATTTGCCGTTGAAGATCAATATGTCCGGTGTGATTCCGCCGATCTTCGCGTCGAGCCTGATCATGTTCCCGGCAACGGCTGCGACGTGGTTTAGCAGCGCGCAACATTTCTCGTGGTTGCAGGCGTTGACGACCGCGCTGACCCCGGGCGAGCCAATCTACGAGATCGTGTTTGGCGTACTCATCATTTTGTTCGCGTTTTTCTACACGGCGATCGTATTCAACGCGCCAGAGACCGCGGACAACCTCAAGCGCTCCGGCGCACTGATTCCAGGTATCCGTCCGGGCAAAGCGACGTCCGACTACATCGACAGCGTGTTGACCCGCCTGACCGGTGTCGGCGCGATTTATCTGGTCCTGGTGTGCCTGGTGCCGACCTTTCTGCAGACGGCATGGAACGTGCCTTTCTACTTCGGTGGCACCTCGTTGCTGATCGTGGTCGTGGTGGTGATGGATTTCAGCGCGCAGGTTCGCGCGCATCTGGTCAGTCACCAGTACGAGAGCTTGTTGAAGAAAGCCAACCTGCGGCGCAGTTGAGAGCAGGACAGGCAGTCACCACCACGGTGCCTGCGGGCGCCGCGGGGCTTTGTATTCGGTCAGTTTACCGTTATAATCTCGCGTTTTCCGCGCGAATCAAGCATTCGGAGCATACACATGGCGCGCATTGCGGGTGTCAACCTGCCGGTCCAGAAGCATGTCTGGGTCGGCCTGCAGGGCATTTTTGGAATCGGTCGCAGTCGATCGCGCAAGGTGTGCGAGGACGCGGGCGTGAACCCTGCCACGCAGATTCGTTCACTCACCGAGGCCGAGGTGGAAGCTCTGCGTCGCGAGGTGGGCAAGTACGTGGTCGAAGGCGATCTGCGGCGTGAGGTCGGCATGTCGATCAAGCGTCTGATAGATATCGGCAGTTATCGCGGTCTGCGCCATCGGCGCGGCCTTCCGGTGCGCGGCCAGCGTACGCGCACCAACGCGCGTACCCGCAAGGGCCCGCGCCGCCAGATCAAGAAGTGACGAGACCCAACATGGCCAACGCTCCTGCTGCAGGCAAGACCAAGAAGAAAGTAAAGCGCGTGGTGACCGATGCGGTCGCCCACGTACAGGCGTCTTTCAACAACACCATCGTCACCATCACCGATCGTCAGGGCAATGCTTTGTCGTGGGCGACGGCGGGCGGATCAGGTTTCCGCGGTTCGCGCAAGTCGACGCCGTTCGCGGCCCAGGTGGCGGCGGAAAAAGCCGGTCGTGCCGCGCTCGATTACGGCGTGAAGTCGGTCGAGGTGCGCATCAAAGGCCCCGGTCCCGGCCGCGAATCCGCGGTGCGTTCGCTCAATGCGCTCGGCTACAAGGTGATCAACATCATCGACGTGACGCCGATTCCCCACAACGGCTGCCGTCCGCCCAAGAAGCGTCGGGTCTGAGGAGAGTACTAAAGATGGCTCGCTACCGCGGTCCCACCTGCAAACTGGCGCGTCGTGAAGGCGCTGATCTCAGCCTGAAGAGTCCGGCGCGTGCGCTGGATTCCAAGTGCAATCTCGAAACCAAGCCCGGCCAGCATGGCGTGGCGGTCAAGCGCGCGCGCCTGAGCGATTTCGCCGTGCAGATGCGGGAAAAGCAAAAGGTCAAGCGCATCTATGGTGTGCTCGAGCGCCAGTTCGGCAACTACTACACCAAAGCGTCCAACCAGAAGGGCAACACGGGTGAAAACCTGCTGCGCCTGCTGGAAACGCGTCTGGACAACATCGTCTACCGCATGGGTTTCGCGGTCACCCGCGCCCAGGCGCGGCAGTTGGTCGCGCACAAGGCCATCACGGTCAACGGCAAGAAGGTCAACGTGCCCTCCTATTGCGTGCGCCCCGGTGACACGGTGGCGCTGACCGAAGGCGCGAGCAATCAGTTGCGCGTGAAGGAAGCCGCGACGCTGGCCGACAGCATGGACCTGCGTCCTGCCTGGGTCGATGTCGATGGCAAAAAGCTGGCTGGTGTGCTCAAGACCCTGCCTGATCGTGCCGATCTGCCCTCAGATATCAACGAGAGTCTGATCGTCGAGCTCTATTCGAAGTAATTCAACTGGGAGCCTGATACATGGCAGCCTCTTCCACGAGTGTGCTGAAACCGCGCGACCTGCAGGTCGAGCGTTTTGGCGCCAATCACGCCAAGGTTGTGGTCGAGCCGCTCGAGCGCGGCTTCGGTCATACCCTCGGCAATGCGCTGCGGCGCGTGCTGCTTTCCTCGATCCCGGGTTGCGCGATCGTCGAGGTTGAAATCGACGGCGTGCTGCACGAATACACGACGATGGAAGGCCTGCAGGAAGACGTCATCGAGGTGCTGCTCAACCTTAAGGACGTCGCCATTCGCATGCATGGGCACGATGAAACCACTCTCACCCTGAGCAAGAAAGGCAAGGGTGTGATCAAGGCCGCGGACATCACGCTGGATCACTCGGTCGAGATCGTCAATCCCGAGCACGTGATCTGCCACCTGACCAAGGACGTGGCGCTGAACATGCGCTTGAAGGTGCGTCGCGGTTTGGGCTATCAACCAGCCAGCGTGCGTCATGCCGCGGACGAGGAAGCGCGCCCGATCGGTCGTTTGCAACTGGATGCTTCGTTCTGTCCAGTGCGGCGCGTGGCTTATGAAGTTGATGCCGCACGCGTCGAGCAGCGCACCAACCTGGACAAGCTGGTACTGGACATCGAAACCAACGGCACCATGGACGCCGAGGACGCGGTGCGTCGCGCCGCCGAGATCATCGCCGAGCAACTGGCGATCTTCGGTGACTTCACGCGCCGCAGCGTCGAGGAGAGTCAAGCCGACAAGAGCGGTTTCGATCCGATCCTGTTGCGCCCGATCGACGATCTTGAACTGACGGTGCGTTCGGCCAACTGTCTGAAGGCCGAGAGCATCTACTACATCGGTGATCTGGTGATGAAGACCGAGGTCGAGCTGCTGAAGACGCCGAATCTTGGCAAGAAGTCGCTGACCGAAATCAAGGACGTGCTGGGTGCGCGTGGACTCGCGCTTGGCATGAAACTGGAAAACTGGCCGCCGCCGGGGCACTCCCACGGCATGCAACTGGGCTGAGCGGCCCGTCTGAGGATCAAACCCATGCGCCACCTTAAATCCGGCCGCAAGCTCAACCGCACCAGCAGTCATCGCGAAGCGATGTTCCGCAACATGGCCGCTTCGCTGATCAAGCACGAGCTGATCCGCACCACGCTGCCCAAGGCCAAGGAATTGCGGCGCGTCGCCGAGCCGCTGATCACCATGGCCAAGATCGACGGTGTCGCCAATCGCCGCCTTGCGTTCGCGCGCCTGCGCGACAAGCAGGCCGTGGGCAAGCTGTTCGTCGAGCTCGGACCGCGTTACAACACGCGCCCCGGTGGCTACCTGCGCATCCTCAAGTGCGGGTTCCGCGACGGCGACAATGCACCGATGGCCTACGTGGAACTGGTCGATCGCCCGCAGCTTGCCGCCGACGCCGGCTGAACCCCCGTCGCTGTCCATCAAGCCCCGGGCGCAAGCATCCGGGGTTTTCTTGTTTTCGCCATCAGCGCGTGGCGCGTCGGTGGCGTTATGCTGCGGCGCTGCCCGTGCGGCAATGGGCGATCTGGACAAAGTTGATGCCTGGAGTGTTTGATTTAGGCGAGACGCTGAAACACGATGGCTTGATGCGTAGGTCGACTTTTCGCATTCGGCAATGACACGGGAGCAACTGTGCGCACTGGACTCAATCCGCTGCAATGGTCATTCCGCGCCCGCTTCGGGCTGGGTTTCGTGTTGTGCGTGGCGCTGCTGGCCTATGCCCTTTACGTGCAGTTCATTCTGCAAGTTCAGCCGTGTCCGCTGTGTATCCTGCAGCGCATCGCCTTCATGGTGATGGGCGTGGTGTTTCTGCTCGGCACGCTGCACGCACCGCGCACGCGCGGCCGCTGGATCTACACGCTGTTGGTGACTGTGGCGGCAGTGCTTGGCGCGGGGGTCGCGACGCGCCATCTGTGGTTGCAAATGCAGCCGCCCAATCCTTTCGGCAGTTGCGGCGCACCGCTGAATTACATGATCGACAACTTGCCGCTGGCTGAGGTGATACGCAAGGTTTTCATCGGCTCTGGCGATTGCGCAGTTGTCGATTGGCGCTTCCTGGGCATGCCCATGCCGTTCTGGACTTTGTTGTGGTACGTGCTGCTTGGTGCTTGGGCGCTGCTTGCGGTGCGTGCACGGAAGTGATGCCATGAAACCAACGCATGCCGATCGCACTGCGCCACCCGTAGCCGTGAAGCTGGCGCTTGATTGGGCGCCCGACTCATGGCTGGCACGCCACGCCATGCAGCAGCCGCAGTACGACGATGCCGACGCGTTGCGCCGTGCGCTTGATGAGCTGCGGCGTTTGCCGCCACTGGTGACCTCGTGGGAAATTCTCAGCCTCAAGCGCCAGCTTGCCGAGGCGCAGGAAGGCAAGCGCTTTTTGCTGCAGGCTGGTGATTGCGCGGAAAGTTTCGCCGATTGCGCCAGCCCGCTGATCTCCAATCAGCTCAAGGTGCTGCTGCAGATGAGTCTGGTGCTGGTGCACGGCTTGCAGATGCCGGTGATACGTGTAGGCCGGTTTGCCGGCCAATATGCCAAGCCGCGCTCGACCGACAGCGAAACCCGTGATGGAGTCACCTTGCCGAGTTATCGCGGCGACAATGTCAATCGCGTCGAGTTCAGTGCCGCCGCGCGACGTGCCGATCCGGCGCGGCTGCTGCAAGGGCACATGCATTCGGCGCTGACGCTCAACTTCGTGCGCGCGCTGACCGAGGGCGGCTTCGCCGATCTGCACCATCCCGAATACTGGGATCTGGCCTGGGTCGAGCAATCGCCGCATGCCGTCGAATACCGCGCCATTGTCGCGCGCATTGCCGATGCGGTGCGCTTCATGGAAACCCTCGCCGGCGAGCCGGTGGCCAACTTGTCGCGCGCCGAGTTCTACACCTCACACGAGGCGTTGCTGCTGCATTATGAGCAGGCGCTGACGCGCCAGGTGCCACGGCAGTGGGGTTGGTTCAACCTGTCCACGCACTTTCCGTGGATCGGCATGCGCACTGCGGCGCTGGATGGCGCGCATGCCGAGTACTTCCGCGGCATCCGCAATCCGATCGCGGTCAAGGTCGGGCCCGAAGTCAAGCCCGCCGAATTGCTGCAACTGATTGAACTGCTCAACTTCGATGACGAACCCGGACGCCTGACCTTGATCCACCGTATGGGTGCGGCGCGCATCGCCAGCGCACTGCCGCCGCTGCTGGATGCCGTGCGCGCGACCGGAAGGCGCGTGTTGTGGGTGTGCGATCCCATGCACGGCAATGGCGAAACGCTGGCCAGCGGCGTGAAGACGCGGCGCTTCTCCAATATCCGCGCCGAGATCGAGCAATCGTTCGATCTGCACGCCGCGGCGGGCACGCGCCTCGGCGGTGTGCATCTGGAATTGACCGGCGAGGACGTCACCGAATGTCTGGGTGGTGCACGCTCGCTGTGCGAACAGGATCTGATCCGGGCATACCGATCGACGGTGGATCCACGCCTCAATTACGAGCAAGCGCTGGAACTGGGACTTACCGTCGTGCAGCGCGTGCGGCAAAATGGCGCAGCCTCGGCATCAGGCTGAGCGGAAGCGGAACAACGCGCGATGCCTGCGCTCTAATGCCGCAGTGATCCGCATCCCAACGATCTGGCAAGGACTTACCAACATGCGTGGAGTGGTTTTACTTGCATTGCTGGCTTTGGGCGTCAGCGGTGCTGCCCTTGCGTCTGGCAAGCCGAGCGCGCGACCTGCGCCGGCGACCGAGCAACCGAAAGTCTCCACCAGCCTGCGTCAGCGCATCGCCGGCTGCATCGCCTGCCACGGGCCGTATGGCCAAGGCGGTGGCAGTGGCGGCTTTGCGCCGCGCATCGGCGGCAAGCCGGCGGGTTACCTGTATCACCAATTGCAGAATTTTCGCGATGGACGCCGCGTGTATCCGCTGATGACATGGATGGTGCAGTACCTGCCCGATCCCTACATGAAAGAGATCGCACAGTACTTCTCCGATCAGTCGCCGCCGCCGCCCGCGCCGCAGACGCCGATGGTTACTGCGGCCACGTTGGATATGGGCCGCAAGTTGGCGACCATGGGCGACCCCGCGCGCGGCCTGCCGGCGTGCATGGCCTGTCACGGCAGCAGTCTGATGGGCGTGCAGCCGGACGTGCCCGGCCTGATCGGCCTCAGCAATGATTACATCAGTGCGCAGCTCGGCGCGTTCAAGCAGGGCACCCGCAGGACCAAGGCGCCGGATTGCATGCACGAGGTCACCGCCAAGCTCGATGGTGCTGAAATCGGCGCGGTCGCGGCGTGGCTGTCGTCGCAGCCGGTTTCCGCGGGCGCCAAGCCTGAGCCCGCTGGTAGCGTCAAGTTCCCGCTGCAGTGCGGCAGCATCGACGGCTGAAGGAGAAACACGATGCGTCGCAAGATTTTCCGTGGGATCATCGTGCTGGCCGTGCTCGGGCTGGCATTCCTGGGCTGGGCCATATGGATGAGCGGCATCCTGCATCGCTCCGCACCGGAGTCGAAGCAAGTCGCCCGCAGCGTGCCGTCGGCAGCGGCTGTGGCCACCCGGAAGGCATGGGCCGAGCCGCAGTTCGCCAGCGTCATCGCGCGCGGTGAATATCTGGCACGCGCCGGCGATTGCGTTGCCTGTCACACCATGCGCGGCGGCAAGCCCTACGCGGGTGGCCTGGCTACGCCGACGCCGTTCGGTCTGTTGTATTCGCCCAATATCACCCCGGACAAACAGTACGGCATCGGCAATTGGACCGAGGATGATTTCTGGCGCGCGATGCACGATGGCATCGCTCCGGGCAACAAGCTGCTGTACCCGGTGTTCCCGTTCACGCATTTCACCAAGGTTTCGCGCCCGGACGTGGACGCGATCTTCGCCTACTTGCGTTCGCTGCCGCCGGCGGCGCAGCCCAATCATCCCAACGAGATGCCGTTCCCGTACAACCAGCGCTCCTCGCTGTTGTTCTGGCGTGCGCTGTTCTTCCGCGCTGGTGAATTCAAGCCGAATCCCGAGAAGTCGCCCGAGTGGAATCGCGGCGCCTATCTGGTCGAGGGCCTCGGCCACTGTGGCATGTGCCACAGCAGCTTCAATGCCCTCGGCGCCACCGACAAGAATGCCCAGCTTGCGGGAGGGCTGATTCCCATCCAGAGATGGTATGCGCCGGCGCTAAACTCGGGCGCGGAGGTCGGTCTTGGCAACTGGACCGACGAGGAACTGGCACAGTTCCTGAAGACCGGTGTGTCCGTGCGCGGTGCAACCTACGGACCGATGTCGGACGTGGTGTTCCACAGCCTGCAATACCTCTCGGATGCGGATTTGCAGGCCATCGCCACCTATCTGCGCGCACAGCCCGCTCTGGTATCGCCGAGTGACGTGCAAAAGATCGAGGTTTCGCCGCAGCTCGCCGTGGAACTGGCGCAGCAAGGCCGGCAGATTTATATCAACCACTGCGCCGAGTGCCATCAGCTCGACGGGCGCGGCGTTGGCCAGCAGTACCCACCACTGGCCGGCAACCCATCGATCGCGATGCAGCCCGGTACCAACGCCATTCGCATGGTGTTGCTGGGCGGTTTCCAGCCCGGCACCAAGGGCAACCCGCGCCCGTATTCGATGCCGCCGTTCGCCCAGTTGCTGAATGATCACGACGTCGCCGCCGTGGTCACCTACATCCGCCAAGCCTGGGGCAACAACGCACCGGCCGTGTCACCCGCGGTGGTCACGCGCTTCCGACAGGTGCCGGAGTAGTCACTGCTACGGATGCATGACTTCCAGCCCGCGCCACAGTCGCAGCACGGAAGCAACGTGGCCACTCACGACCAGGAAGGGAGTGAGCCATGCAGTCAGCCGAACCGCAGAGCTTGCACGTGCCTCGCGCATGCGCAGGTATCGTTAGTCTGTCTTGCGCTGTGCTTTGGTAGCGCGGTAGTGGCGCTCAGGACGCAGCCGCAACATGGTATTGCCGATCGCACCACGCAGATGCATGCACTGATTCACGCACGCCTGATTCCGCACCCCAGGCCAGGTCATGGCCAACGCCCCGCTGGTGATGCGCGACAGCGTGATCGTGGTGTTGGGCAAGGACACACTCCCCTCCCGCGCGACACCGGGGCGCTCGACCTCGCCAGCAAGACGGTATTCCCCGGCAAGTACCGCACGCCTGCCAGCATCGACTGAACGCGGCGCGCGGCGCGTCTTGCATCAGCGCCCTCTAATCAGTACCATTTTGGTCTTGATTGGAGGGTTCGTCATGCTGCGCCTCAGCCGCCTCACCGATTACGCCACCGCCGCGTTGGGCTGGATGGCCGAGCGCCCCGAACGCATCGTCTCGGCCGCCGACATAGCGCAGGCCCTGCATTTGGAGGGTTCGACCGTGGCCAAGGTACTGAAGTCGCTGGTGCAGGCCGGCGTGGTCGAGTCGTTTCGTGGCGCCACGGGGGGCTACCGGTTGAGCCGGCCGGCCGCGCAGATCAATCTGGTCACCATCGTCGAGGCGCTCGAAGGTCCGCTGGGCATGACGGATTGCGCGGCAGGGGCGGCCTGTGAGCACGCCCTGCATTGTGGCGTCAGCGCGCCATGGCAGCGCATCAGCGCGGTAGTGGCCGATACGCTTTCGCGCATGAGTCTGGCTGATTTGGCGCGGCCCATGGTGCAGCGTCGGCGCGAGGAAATCGCATGAACGAGACCTTGCTCGAAGCACGCCCGGCCACGCCGGATGCGGTCGCCGATGCGCTCAACCGGCGCTATGGGGCCGGCTTCGTCACCGACATTGAAACCGACAGTCTGCCGCCGGGACTGGACGAGGGCGTGGTGCGCGCTATCTCGGCGCTCAAACGCGAGCCAGGGTGGATGACCGAGTGGCGCCTGGCCGCGTTCCGCCACTGGCAGACCATGCCCATGCCGTACTGGGCCAAGCTCAAGATCGCGCCGATCGACTTTCAGGCGATCAGCTATTACGCCGCGCCCAGGCAGGGTCCGAAGTCGCTGGCCGAGGTCGATCCCAAGCTGCTGGAAACC
This sequence comes from Metallibacterium sp., assembly GCF_054637675.1. Lineage (NCBI taxonomy): Bacteria > Pseudomonadati > Pseudomonadota > Gammaproteobacteria > Lysobacterales > Rhodanobacteraceae > Metallibacterium > Metallibacterium sp. The sequence continues at coordinate 1,827 of NZ_JBTSRB010000051.1, read as the reverse complement.
TACGACAAGCTGGGTGTCCCGCTGCATGAGCGCGCGCGTCTCGCTGGCGTGGCCGTGGATGCCGTGTTCGATTCGGTATCCGTGGGCACGACCTTTCGCGCCGAGCTGAAACGCGCCGGGGTGATCTTCTGCTCGATGAGCGAGGCCATCCGCGCGCATCCAGAACTGGTGCGAAAGTACCTCGGCAGCGTGGTGCCCACCGGCGACAACTTCTTCGCCGCGCTCAACTCGGCGGTGTTTTCCGATGGCAGCTTCGTGTTCGTGCCGCGCGGCGTGCGCTGCCCGATGGAGTTGAGCACCTACTTCCGCATCAACGCCATCAACACCGGCCAGTTCGAGCGCACCTTGATCGTCTGCGAAGAAGGCGCCGTGGTGTCTTATCTGGAAGGCTGCACCGCGCCGATGCGCGACGAAAACCAGTTGCACGCGGCAGTGGTCGAGCTGGTCGCGCTGGACGATGCCAGCATCAAGTACAGCACCGTGCAGAACTGGTATCCGGGCGACGAGAATGGCGTCGGCGGCATCTACAACTTTGTCACCAAGCGCGGCGAGTGCCGCGGTGCGCGCAGCAAGATCAGTTGGACGCAGGTCGAGACCGGCTCGGCGATCACCTGGAAGTACCCGTCCTGCGTGCTGCGCGGCGACGGCTCGGTGGGCGAGTTCCACTCGGTGGCGTTGACGCATCATCACCAGCAGGCCGACACCGGCACCAAGATGATCCACATTGGCCGCAACACCAAGAGCAAGATCGTGTCCAAGGGCATCAGCGCGGGGCAGGGCCAGAACAGCTACCGCGGGCTGGTGCGCGTGGAGCGCAACGCCAGCGGCGCGCGCAATCACACCCAGTGCGATTCGCTGCTGATCGGCAAGCGCTGTGGCGCGCATACGTTTCCGAGCATCGAGGTGAAAAACCCGGGCGCGATCGTCGAGCACGAAGCGACCACCTCGAAAATCTCCGACGAGCAGTTGTTCTACTGCCGCGCGCGCGGCATCGCCGAGGAAGATGCGGTGTCGATGATCGTCGACGGTTTCTGCCGCCAGGTGTTTCGTGAGCTGCCCATGGAATTCGCCGTCGAGGCCAAGAAGCTGCTCGATGTGTCGCTGGAAGGCGCGGTCGGATGAACGATGCCTGCCAAGCCCACTGGCAATCGGTGTACACGGCCAAATCCGAGGCGCAGACGAGTTGGCATCGCCCGCACCCGGATCACTCGCTGTGCTTGATCGACAGCCTGCATCTGGATGCCGCGGAACCAGTGCTTGATGTCGGCGGTGGCCGCGCCACGCTGGTCGACGACTTGCTGGCGCGCGGGCATGCCGATGTGAGCGTGCTGGATCTCGCGGCGGCCGCGCTGGACGCCGCGCGCCAGCGCATGGGCGCAGCGGGTGTGCAGGTGCGCTGGCTGTGCGCGGATATTCTCGAAGCCGATCTGCCCGCGGCGCATTACGCGCTGTGGCACGATCGCGCCGTGTTTCATTTTCTGATCGATGCGGCGGCGCGCGATGCTTACGTTGCGCGCGCGGCGCGCGCCGTGCGCGCCGTGCGCGCAGGCGGCCACGCGATCATCGCCACCTTCGCGGCGGATGGCCCCGAGCGTTGCAGCGATCTGCCGGTGATGCGTTATGCAGCAACCGCGCTGGCGACCTGCTTCGCGCCGCATTTCAAGTGCATCGCTGATAACCGCGAGGAACACCACGCCGCAACGGGTGCCACACAGCCGTTCACCTATGTGCTGCCGCGCCGTCGCGGCGGCACCGCCATCGTCACCGAGTCCGCATCATGCTGAAGATCGAGAACCTGCACGTCCGTGTTGCTGGCAAGGAGATCCT
>NZ_JBTSRB010000050.1:0-21240 GCF_054637675.1 Metallibacterium sp. | reverse complement strand
GCACCGCATGATAGGCAAAGTAGCCCCGAACGACTTGCTGCAGCCAGTGCCCCTGCTCCGGAATGCTCTGGTGCATGCGCTTGCGCAGTTCCGCCTTGACGCGCGCGAGCGTCACCCGCATGCGATCGGCCCGTGTCTTCCGATGGATCAGGAAGCCACCTTTGCGTGATCGACCGCAGATGAGAGTGAAGCCCAGGAACGTGAAGGTTTCCGGTTTCTTATCGCCACGCTGCTTGCGTCGAGCCGCCGCATGACGGCCAAACTCGATCAGCTTGGTTTTCTCCGGATGGAGTGCGAGCGAGAACGCTGCGAGCCTATCGCGCACCTCCTGCAAATAGCGTTGCGCATCGGCTTCATGCTCGAACCCCAGGACCGCGTCATCCGCAAAGCGGACGACCACCATATCTCCGGTGGCATGGCGCGCACGCCACTGTTGCGTCCAAAGGTCCAGCACATAGTGCAAGTAAACGTTGGCCAGCAGTGGCGAGATCGTTGCCCCCTGTGGGGTTCCTCCCTCGTCCACCGTCAAGACTCCGCCTTCCAGCACGCCGGCGTTCAGCCACTTGCGTATCAGTCGCAAAACTCGCTGGTCGGCAATCCGGTGCTCCATAAAACGGAGTAGCCAATCATGTCCGACCGTCCCAAAGAAGTTTTGGACGTCCAGATCCAAAACATAATTCACCCTCCTGCGCTCGATCCCTACAATCAGCGCGTCCAGCGCGTCATGCTGGCTGCGTCCGGGTCGAAACCCGTACGAGAATCCGAGGAAGTCTTCCTCATAGATCGACTGCAGTACCGCCACCACCGCACGTTGCACGATTTTGTCCTCCAACGCGGCGATGCCAAGCGGCCGTAGCCGCCCATCCGCTTTGGGGATATACGTGCGTCGGCTCGGCTGCGCCCGGTAGGTCCCTCGATGAACCCGGTCATGCAGGTCCTGAAGGTGCGCTTCCAGGTTCGCTTCGTAGCTTCCCCATGTCACCCCGTCTACGCCGGGTGCCGCCTTGCGCTTGATCGCGTAAAACGACAGCCGCAGCAAATCGATCGTGACGTGGTGTAGCAACGCGGTGAATCGCTCCTTCTTCTTGGCTCTTGCCGTTTGACGTACGCGGGCCAGCGCCTGGGACACGTTCATCCGGCTCTGCGTCCGGTCCGTGCTTTGCTGGTCCACGTTTCCCTCGGTCCCTGTCCTTCGCTCCATCGACTCCGCAGCCCCAGTGACGGCAGCCTTGTTCGTCGGCTTCATCGCTACTTCGACAGGGTCAGACTTCTGGGTTCCGTGCATCATCGGCTACGACTCCTCGTCTTCCCGATGCGGACCGGCGTGCTCTCCTCCGGCCAGAACCCAGATCTCCCGGTTCCCGTACAAGGTGCGTCTGCACATGCCAGGGTCTTCGGCCTCGCCAGGTCGGTCGGGAGCTTGCCATGACGCTCCCGCTCGTATTGCCTTCCACCCTGCGAAAAGTGTCGGCACCTGGGACCACAATCTTTCGAGACTCAATGGCTGGCCTATGCAATCCCCTGTCAACGCTTCGCCACAGCCCTCGCGGGCTGCCACGCATGACTCGGGGCTACGGTAGTTGGCTAAACTTTCCATACGGTGGACTTTCACCACTTACACCTTGCCGGTTTTACCGGCGCACTCGCAGGGCGTGAGATGACCAACGGAAGTCCCCAAAGGACGACGCACGGATGGCCGCCAGACGTCCGCCTCGCTGGCCGCGATCGCCGGCATGGCTGCACGGCCTCGCTGCGCGAACGCTCCGCACGACTCAAGCCGGCGGGGTCGTCATCGTCCTGATTCCTCCGACGCGGCGCCGCACGCGTCACGATCCACCCGCCACGCGCGGCCTCGCTGGCGCGGCGCGGCAGGGTTGGATGCGCGCTCCAGCGTCATCCGCGCGCCATCCGCGGAATGCGTCGTGGGCCGTGTTTCAATCGTCGCTGTTGGCCGCCTCGCGACCCTGCTGGCGGATGATCGCCTCCTGCCGCGCGTCATTGATCGCCGCCATGACATCATCGACATCGGCGGCGTGCGTGTCGGCCGCGAACACGCCGCTGAGCTCGCTGTCGGGGCGCAGCGCGCCCTGCTCGAACAGCGCCCACATTTCCTCGCCGTAGTACGTATTCAACAGCTCGGGCGCGAATTGTCCGAGCGTGTTGGCGAGGTTGCCGACATCGCGCAGCAGCATGGCGCGCGCGGCGTTGTTGCCAGCGGCGCTGACTACCTGCGGCAAGTCGATGATCACCGGGCCTTCGGCCGCGACCAGCACGTTGTATTCCGACAGGTCGCCGTGGATCAGGCCGATACACAGCATGCGTACGACCTGGTGCACCAGGAACCGGTGAAAGGCTCGCGCCTGCGCCGGCTGCAGATCCACCTCGCCCAGTCGCGGCGCCGAGCGGCCTTCGGCGTCGGTGACCAGTTCCATCACTAGCACGCCATTGAAAAAGCCATACGGCCGCGGCACGCGCACGCCGGCCGCGGCAAGTCGATACAGCGCATCGACCTCGGTGTTTTTCCAGTCGGTTTCCTGCTGCTTGCGACCGAAACGGGTGGCCTTCCCGATCGCGCGCGCCTCGCGGCTGCCGCGCACCTTGCGCCCTTCCTGATACTGCACGCGCGCTTGGAAACTGCGTTGCGCCATGTCCTTGTAGACCTTGGCGCAGCGCACCGAGTCACCGCTGCGCACCACGTACACCGACGCTTCCTTGCCGCTTTTCAGTGGCCGGATCACCGCGTCGATGATGCCGTCGTCAATCAGCGCCTGCAGGCCTTGGGGAGTCTTCATGGGTTCCATTGCGCACGACACCGACTGCTGCGCGGCGCCGCTTGGGTGATGGGGATTGATCGCGCGCGCGAACCGCGCATACCAGGCAAACGCGGCAGTTTACCTGTGCCGAGACCGTACGTTGCGCCTGAGCCTGCCGGCGCTGCGCCGGCATGAAGCCGCAATCCGGAGCGCGGCACATTGCCGCAGGCCTGGTCATGCTGCGGCGCATTAACACTTCACCATATTCTAATATTACGCTGCGCCTCCGTTCACCATCCAAGAGGAATCCGATGCGCCATCGATACCTTGCCGCCGCCATCGCCCTGGCCCTCGTCGGCACCCTGCATGCCGCGCACGCTGCCGCGGCGCCACGGCAGGATGCGCGCGACAGCCGTACCACGGCCGCGAACACCGCGCGAAATGACAAGGCCATGCCCACCTCCGTCACCAATCTGGAAACCGTCAAGGTCACCGCGCGCCGTTACGAGGAAACCCTGCAGGACGTGCCCATCGCCGTGACCGCGCTCACCGCGCGCGCGCTGACCGACAACAACGTGCAGAATCTCGCCGACCTGCAGGGCCTGGTGCCGAATCTGCAGATCGGCCCGACCCAGGGCACCACCTCGACGCTGACCGTGTACCTGCGCGGCATCGGCCAGAACAACCCGCTGTGGGGCTTCGATCCGGAAGTGGGCTTGTACCTCGATGGCGTCTACATCGCGCGTCCGCAGGGCGCGCTGCTGGATGTGTTCGATGTCGATCGCATCGAGGTGCTGCGCGGCCCGCAAGGCACGCTGTACGGCAAGAACACGGTCGGCGGCGCGATCAATTTCATCTCCAAGCCGCTGCCCACGCATGAAACCGGATCGGTCACCGCCACCCTCGGCATGCATGCCACCAGGGACCTCAAGGTCGACTACGGCAACGCCAGCAAGGATGGCGTGTGGCGCTTTCGCGTCGCCGCCGCCACCTTGCATCACGGTGGTTATGGTCACGATCTGCTGACCGGCAGCCCCAACAGCAATCAGGATGTGAATGCGGCGCGCGTGAGCCTGGGCTATTTTCCCAGCAGCGCGTTCAATGCGCAGGTCGAGCTGGACGGCGTTGCGGACCACTCCAATCCGGCCGGCGGGCAGCGTCTGGCGATCATTCCCTTCGATCCCGCGCACACCCCGCAGCTATCCAACCCCTGGAACACGCAGAGCGACCAGCCGCCGGTGAACCTGAGCAACAGCGGCGGTGGCGCGCTGACGCTGCGCTGGATGCCCACGGACAACTGGGAATTCAAATCCATCACCGCGTATCGCAGCTCCAATACCAACATGAACATCGATGTCGACACCTTGCCGGTGTCGATCGCCGACAACAACCTCGTCTACCACAGTCACCAGTTCAGCCAGGAACTGCAGGCGCTGTATGACAACGGCAGCGATCTGCACGGCGTGATGGGCGTGTACTACTTCAACGGCTACGCCGGGGGCGTCAACAAGTACGCGCTGCTGGCGCTGCCCCCATACACCCAGCTCGGCTACGCGATGTACGTGGGCAGCGGCGGCAGCGTGGACACGCACAGCCTGGCCGCCTATGCCGACTACACCTGGAGCTTCGCGCCGCGCTGGAGCCTGGAAGCCGGCGCGCGTTACACGCACGACAGCAAGACCGCGATCATCCAGAACTACACCTATCCCAACGCCACCTTCACCACGCCCAATGGCGTGCAGGCCAATTTCGAGGGCAGCACCGCGGCCAACAATCTGTCGCCCAAGCTGACCCTGGGCTGGAAGGCCAGCGCCGCGGTGAATCTGTACGCCACCGCCAGCACCGGCTTCCACTCCGGCGGCTACAACATCCAGGCCAACTGCACCGCCATTCCGCAGTCGTGCCGGCCGATCCGCAACGAAACCCTGCTCAACTACGAGCTGGGCGCGAAGATGAGTTTCTTCGGCGGCCGCCTGATGCTCAACAGCGCGCTGTTCCACGCGCTGTATCACAACATCCAGCTCTCGGTGTACACCTCGTACGTGCAGCCCAACGGCCAGCGCGGCTTCTTCGGCGACTTCACCAATGCCGGCAAGGCCACCATCGACGGCATGGAGAACGAGTTCGCCTGGCGGATGGGCGATCGCTGGACGCTGAGCGGCAACCTGTCGTATCTGCATCCGCGCTACACGCAATACATCAGCGGCGGCGTGAACATCGCCGCGACCAGCAAGTTCACCTACGCGCCGAAGTGGAACGGCGGCCTGACGCTGTGGAAGCACTTCCCGCTGGCCCACGGCGGCGACGTGGCCGCGCGCTTGAATGTCACCTACCAGACACTGGCTTATTTCGATCAGAACCTCAGCCCGGTCCTCGCGCAGGGTGCCTACGGCCTGGTCAACGCCGGGGTGATCTGGCGCACCGGCGGCGCGTGGACGTACAGCCTCGAGGGCAGCAACCTCGCCGACAAGCACTACCGCACCTCCGGCTTCAACATCGTCGCGCTGGGCATGATCACCGGCTACTACGGCCCGCCGCGCATGATCACGGCCAGCGCGCGCTACAAGTTCTGAGCCGGAAGTCGCACCCCACAGACGACGTGTGGCGCCTTCCTTGCCTGTGTCGCTGTGCGACACGAGGGATCGTGCGGTAGCACTTGATGAGGACCGGCTTTCCTTCTCCCGTCGGGGTGAATCAGCGCGCCTATGATCTGCCGCAGGCAGTCTAAGTTACCGATAAATTTCAGATGGCATGTTCGTAGCGACCCCTTCAAGGAGACATTTTCGGGGGCGTGCTCAAAATCCTGTGAATTTCTGTGGCGATTGCGGGGCACTCGCCCACCAAAACGATCAAAGAACGGCATGCCCACTGCGTGGACCAGGATCGACGGCACATCCTCAGGAAGGAGCCGCTACGACAACGCCTCCAATACGGCCTTGGGGTTCTTGTCGACCACCGTGAGCAGAACCTGCGCGGGTCCGGTCGGTTCGCGCCGGCCTTGTTCCCAGTTGCGCAAGGTGCCGGTCTCGACATGGATCAATTTGGCGAACTTCGCCTGGGACAGGCCGGTCTTGGCACGGATGCGACGGACATCGGTGCCGGCGACGTGAAACTCGCGCCCGGGCGCCCGCTCACCACGCATGATCTCGTCCATCTGCTGGACGCTTGCCATCAAATCGTCGAAGAACGTGGTCATGGGATTCGCCTCCAAAGCTCGATCACCGTGCGCAGTGCTTTGCGCTGTTCGGCGGTCAGGTCGTCTTGTTCGTTCTTGGGATAGATCATCAGCATCGCGATCTGCGAGGCGCTGACGAAGTGGTAATAGATGACACGTGCGCCGCCGCGCGTTCCGTGCCCTTTGGCCTGGACGCGGATCTTGCGCAACCCTCCCGTGCCTTCGATGAGATCCCCAGCGTCGGGCTCACGCGTCAGGCGGCGCTGGAGCACGGCATAGGTCGCATCGTCCAGCATGGTCAGGACGCGTCGCGTGAAGGCGGGGGTCTCAATGAAGATCACTCAAAGATGCTACGTCAGCGGCGTAGATACGTCAATGGCGCAGTCTTCAAGGGGCGATGCGAATTCAGCGAGGCTGAAGCGCTGCCGACGACACGCGACGATGCAGCGCGACTGTAGGCAAAGCGCGCGCATCCGAACGTGCGCGACAGGACCTGCTCCTGCTCGAGCGTCGGATAGAACCGGAATCGGTAGGCGCGCTTGACATCCATGTCGTACATGCAACGTCGTGTGAAACACACCGGCAGCCGCCATGGGCTGCTGCTCCTTTCCTCCCCACCCTGAACGGCAGGGTTTCTCGGAGCAACTGATGAGCAAGAACAATCGTTCACGCGTGCGCAAATTCCCAACCCCGCTGACCCTCAAGCGTAGCGCCATAACATGAAGCCAATCAATCCGGATCAAACGCCCGCCGCGAGCTGCTGCTGGTAGCGCTGCAGCGCCTGCTCGTGCAGATCGAAGATGCACAAGGTACAACCGCCGCCACAGCAGTCGCCGGGCTCCGGCGCCGACGGCGGCTGCGGGCGCGGGGCGCGTGATTGGGGGGATTCTTCGCCAAACATCGCGCCGCGCTCAGAATCGCGGATCGATCGGCGTGGGCATGGCCGCGGCGCGCTCGATGCACTCGGCCGCGTCCAGGCACAAGTCCTCGCGGTAGCGCGCGCCGATCAGTTGCACGCCTTGCGGCAAACCCTGCGCCACGCCCACCGGAATGGCCACCGCGGGCAGCCCGAGCAGGTTGACGCCGACGCTCAGCGCCATCGCCTGCATCAGCGCGCGCACCGCCGCGACGCCGGATACATCGAAGCCCACCGCGAACGGCGGCTGCGTGCTCACCGGCGCCAACAGCAGCGGATAGTCCAGATGAAACAAGTCCCAGGCGCGCGCGATCTGATTGCGCCGCGCCAGCGCGCCGATGTAGCCATCCAGCGTGGACGCCGGCACCAGTTGCATGAAGTCGGTGACGAAGCGCTGCGTGTCCGCCGAGGTCAGCGCAGTCACCGTGGGCAACAGCGTGCTGCGCACATCGGCGGCGATGATCTGCATGTAGGTTTCCAGCATGTCCCGCACCTGCGGCGGCGCGGTTTCCTCAACGACATACCCCTCCTGCTGCAGCCAGTGCGCGGCCTTGCGCACGCCCTCGGCCACCTGCGCGTGCACGCCCCACGCGCCCGGATCGACGCACATCGCCACCTTGATCGGCGCGCGCAGCGTAGGGCCGACCAGCGCTGCCGGCACCCACCACGGATCGCGCGCATCGGCGGCGCTCATCGCCTCCAGCGTCAGACGCAAATCGCGCACCTGGCGAGCCATGGGGCCGTGCACCGAGAACATTTGAAAACTGAGTGGCGGCTCCACGGGCGTTGGCGGCGCGGCGCGCGCGACGCGCCCCAGCGTCGGACGCAGCGCGGCCACCCCGCAGCACAGCGCCGGATAACGCAGCGAGCCGCCGAAATCATTGCCCAGCCCCAGTGGTGTCATGCCGGTGGCCAGCGCGATGGCATCGCCACCGCTGGAACCACCCGGCGTGACGTGCGCGTCCCATGGATTGAGGCTGGCGCCATGCAGCGAACTGTCGGTGTGCCAGCGAAAGCCGAAGTCGGGCATGTTGCCGCGCGCCAGCGCGATCGCGCCGGCCGCCTTGAGCTGCGCGACATGCGGCGCATCGCACGCGGGCACGGCCTCGCGCAGCGCCGGCACGCCCGCAGTCGTGGCCGATCCGGCCAGATCGATATTGATCTTCAGCGTGAATGGCACGCCATGCAGCGGCCCCGGCGCGACGCCACGCGCCAGCGTGTGATCGGCCTGCGCGGCAGCACGTAGCGCCGCATCGCGCAGCACCTCGGGCAGCGCGTTGACGCGCGGGTTGACCGCGTCGATGCGCTGCAAGTGCGCCTGCACCACCTCGGTGCTGGATACCTTGCGCGCGCGGATCGCCTCCGCCAGATCGCTCAGTGATCCACGCCACAATTCATTCACCACCGCACCGCTCCGCCGCATCCATGGATAGAGCCTGCGAGTGTGCCGCAGACCGCCGCGCGCGGCGACCGGGAACACGCCGCGCGCTGATATCGGCAACCGGCCATGGTGCACCCGCACATGAAATCGTTCCGCCTGCGGCATAGCATCGCAGGCGGAAGTCAAGGCCCGCGCTCGACGGCCGCCAGATAGCGGGATGAAATCAGTCAATGCGCCCGCCAGCAAAGCCGCGACCCCGGTGGCGCGGCATCGATCGGTGTCGTTGCCCGCCAGCGTGGCGTGATGTCCACATCCGCAAACCATTCAACAGGGGAAATGATCATGAGTTTTGAGCCCAGCACGTTCATCAGCCTAGCCGCGATCGTGGTCATGCTCGTCTGCCTGGCGCAGGTTCTGCGCCTCGGCAAATCGGTGCCGGGCGGCATCGTCGGGCGCACCTGGAAACAGCTCACCGGACTGGTGGTGTTATTCACCATCGGCTATCTGCTGACGCCCTTTTTCCCGCTGCTGCCGCAGGCAATCGTCAATCCGCTGGTGTCGCTGATTTTTCTGTTCGGCGCGGTGTACGTACTGATCACGGTGCGCCTGATCCACCGCGTCATCAGCGAACTGGCTGGCTGATCCGATGCAGCCGGAGCTGATTCTCGGCAAGACCGCCGCCGGCGTCGCGGAGCTCGAGAAACGCGCGCTGGGTCTGGGCATGGCCATGCGGCGCCTGCTGATCATGGTCGACGGTCACCGCAGCGTGGCCGATCTGATGCACGCCAACGCCACGTCCATGGACGTGGTGGCCACGCTCGATCAATTGCTTGCCCTGGGTCTGATCTCGGCGCCGGCGGGAACGCGCGCCGCGAGCATGCAGAGCGACGATGTGCAGAATGCCGGCAGCCCGCGCCAGGCGCTGATGCACATGGCCGAAACCCTGCTCGGCGCGGGCGCCGGCGCGGTGGTCAACAAACTACGCAGCGCGACCGACGAGCGCGCCGAGCTGCAGCCCGCGGTGGATGCTTGCGCGCGCCTGATCCGCCTGACCATTGACGAGAACAAGGCCGCGGATTTCCGGCGCCAGGCCGAGGTGATTCTCGCGGGCAACACCACGCTCAAATAGGCGCACGCCGCGCCACGATCAGCCAACTGTTGAACGGCGTGTGCCCCCACAAGGGCTGTCGCGTGACGCGCAGCCCCAGTGCGTCAAGGTTTTCGCTCAGCGCATCGCCGTCAGGAATATGGCGAGCCGCGGTGCGCATCCAGCCGCTCGCGGCCAACAGCAGCTCCTCGGCCTGGGTGATGCGGTAGCGCCACGAGGCATCGCGCAGCACGCTGCGTATCAACAGCAGATCGCCCGCGCCAAGACGTTGCGCGCAGGCCGCAAGCAGCGCTTGCTGCGGCGCGCGCGCCAGGTAATGCAGCGCATCCAGCAGCACCACGTGCCCACTGAATGCGGGCAGCGCCTGCAAGTCACCGGCGCGCAGATCCAGTGCCGGGCGCAGTGTCGCCGCGGCGGCGCGCCCGGCACGCAGCTTGCGTGCGTCATTGTCGATGCCGAGGTATTCGCTGCGATGACCGCATTCGCGCAGCCATTGGCCGAGCAGGCCCATGCCGCAGCCCAGATCCAGCACCGGCCGCGCGGCGCCGGCCTCGCTCAGCAAGGTGGCAATGGTCGCGAACGCGGGATCGCTGCGCAGCTTGCCGCGCACGTAACCCTGTTGCCAGCGCCCGGCGAAGCGCGCGGCGATGCGCGGCGCACGATCATGCGACTCGGCGATCATGCGCGGCGCGCGCCACGCGCAAATGGCCAACGCGGCGCAGCGTGTCGCGGCAAGGCAACCCCGGCAATGTCGCGTTGCGCTGCTTGGGCATGATCGGCCCAGCGTGTGGATGCGTCATGGCACATGGCATGACAGAATAGCGGCACCGAACAAGGCGATGGGACTCGCCTCATAGCGCCACCCGGCGATGATGGTCCCTGCTCCAGATTGGCTTGAAGCCGCGACACGTCGGCTTGTGACCACACCGGGACGCGACCATGTTCGAGCATGTCGTCATCAACATCATGCAGTTGGCCTATGTGCTGCTGCTGGCGCCGCTGGCCAAGGGCGTGCTCAATCGCATGAAGGAACGCCTGCAGGGCAAGGCCGGGCCGAGCATTTTCCAGTCCTATTACGACTTGCGCAAGCTGTTCGCCAAGGACGAGATCGTCTCGGATCAGAGCAGCTGGATTTTCCGCGCCGCGCCCTACGTCGCCTTCGTCGCGCCGCTGCTGGTGACGCTGCTGATTCCGGTGCTCACCGACTACCCGCTGTTCATGGCCTTCATGGCCGATATGGTCGGCGCGGGTTTCATCCTCGCGCTGTCCGGGCTGTTCACCGCGCTGGCCGCGGTGGATACCGCCAACCCCTATGGCGCGATGGGCGCCAGCCGCACGCGCATGGTGGGGTTTCTGGTCGAGCCGGTGTTCATGATGATTTTCTTCGCGGTGAGCTTCACCGCGAACTCGACCATTCCCTACATCGTGCAGCAGCAGTGGGTGAGCACGCCGGCGGCGTTTTTCGAGCCGGCGCATCTGCTGCTGGTGGTGGCGATGCTGATGATCATCCTCGCCGAGACCGGCAAGATTCCGGTGGACAACCCCAGCGGCGACTTCGAGCTGGCGATGATCGACGAGGCCAAGAATCTCGAATACTCCGGCCGCGGCGCGGCGCTGATGCACTGGGCGGGGGCGATGAAGCTGGTGGTGCTGCTCACGGTGCTGCTCAACGTGCTGCTGGCGCCTTGGGGCCTGGCCAGCAAGGTGTCGATCGGCGCGGTGCTGCTGGCGGTGCCGCTGATCGCGCTGAAGATGCTGATCGCGCTGGCGGTGCTGGCGGTGATCGAGGTCAGCTTCGCCAAGCTGCGCCTGTTCCGCATCCCCGAGTTTCTCGGCGCGGCGTTCGCGGTGGCCGCCATCGCCATGATCGCGCGCGTGTTCCTGCCATGACCGCATCGGTGCTGCTCAGCCTCAACACCCTGGTGGCGGTGCTGTTCCTGCTCACCGCCTTCATGATGATCAGCGCGCGGCAGGCGCAGGCGGTGCTGTATCTGTACGTCGGGCAAGGCCTGCTGCTGGCCGCGTCCACCATGCTGCTGGCGGCGCATTTCGCCTCGCCCGAGCTGGTCATCGTCGCGGCCATCACCCTGCTGGCCAAGCCCATCGCCATTCCGTTGCTGATCAACCGCCTGCTCAGCCCGGCGCTGCGGCGGCGGCGCGAGCTGTCCTCGGTACTGGGCATTCCGGTGGCCTTGATCATCGCCCTGCTGCTGGCGGTGGTGGCTTACGCCGTGGCGCGTCCGCTGGTGGCGGGACAAGACCCGGCCGCCGCGACCAATCTGTCGATCGGGCTGGTGGTGACGCTGCTCGGCGTGTTCTTGCTGGCGATCCGGCGCGAGGCCCTGCCGCAGTTGTTCGCGCTGATGACCATCGACAATGGCGTGTTCTTCGCCGGCATCGCCATCACCACATCCTCGGCGCTGGTGGAGTTCGCCGCCGCGCTGGAAGGTGTGATGGTGGTGATGATCGTGGCGTTGCTGGCGCGCACCATCGCCCTCACCCTGGGCAGCACCGACACCGGCGAGATGACCGCGCTGCGCGAACGGGAACGCAAGCCGTGAGCCTGGTCTGGCTGATGCCCATCCCCGCTTTGCTGGCCGCGCTATGGTCGCGCTGGCTGCCGGGCGCGCGCTGGGTCACCGTGCTCGCGGCGCTGCTCGGCTTCGCGCTGGCGCTGGTCGGCGCGCACAACATCCTGCACGGGCAGAATCTGCCGACGCTGCAAAGCTGGATCGGACTGGATGCGCTGGGCGCCGTGTTCGCCCTGCTCACCGCTTTTCTCGGCGTCACCGCCAGCCTGTATTCCGGCCCGTACATCGCGCATCACCTCGCGCATGTCACCGACCCGCGCGCCGGGCTGCGCCGCTACTACGTCTACTTCAATCTGTTCCTGGCCTCGCTGCTGGCGGTGCCGCTGATGCAGCAGCCGGCGCTGGCCTGGGTGACGGTGGAGCTGACCACGTTGTTCTCGATCTTCCTGGTCGGCTTCGACGGCAGCAAGCCGGCGCTGGAAGCGGCGTGGAAATACGCCGTGATCACCATCATGGGCGCCACCGTCGCGGCGCTGGGATTTTTTCTGCTGCTGTGGGGCCTGCAGCGCGCCGGCGGTGGCCCGCAGACCTTCGCCGCGCTGCTGCAGGCCAGCCCGCTGATGAACCCGCTGCTGCGCAAGGTGGCGTTCGCGCTGATCCTGTTCGGCTTCGGCAGCAAGATCGGTCTGGTGCCGATCCACACCTGGTTGCCCGACGCGCACTCGCAGGCGCCGACGCCAGTGTGCGCGCTGCTCTCGGGCATCGAGGTGAGTCTGATCTTGTACGTGGTCATGCGCTTGTTGCCGGTGTTCATCGACATTCCCGGCCTGCACCTGGAGCACTGGCTGAGCGTGATCGGGCTGGTGTCGGTGGGCGTGGCCGCGTTCCTGCTGCTGCAGGTGCACGACTACAAGCGCCTGTTCGCCTACTCCACCGTGGAGCACATGGGCATCCTGATGACGGCGTTGGGCCTGGGCAAGATCGCCGCGTATCCGGTGATGCTGCAGGTGCTCACCCACGCGCTGACCAAGTCGCTGGCGTTTTATGCCGCCGGCATCGTGCTGGTGATCACCGGCACGCGCGAGATTTCCGCGGTGCGCGGCCTGCTGCGCAAACGTCCGTGGACCGCGGCACTGCTGCTGGCCGCGGCGCTGGCCATCGCCGGCGCGCCACCGTTCGCGGTGTTCAGCAGCGAATTCGCCATCCTGCGCGCTGCCGCCGCGGGCGGTGACTACGCCAGCCTGGTGTTGCTGGCGATCTTCATCATCATCGCCTTCACCGGCATCATGCTGCAGGGCAACCGCATGGTGTTCGGCGAACCTTCGCCGGCGGTCGCCAGCGCCGTGCATGGCCCGCGTGGCTTGCAATGGGTGGCGGTGCTGGCGCTGCTTCCGGTGCTGGTGCTGGGGCTGTGGATGCCGGCGCCACTGTCGCAACTGCTGCACGCGGCGGCGCGGCAACTGACTGGAGGCCTGGCGCCATGAACACGCTGGCTGAACTGCTGCACGCACTCGAATGCGACGCCGCGCTGCCCGCCGCGATCGAACCCGGCGCGGTGCTGTCCCTGCCGCTGCCGGCCGCGCGCCTGCCGCATGCCGCGCATGTGCTGGCGCGATCGCAGGCGCAACTGGCGGGCATTGTCTGCGAGCAACGCAACGGCCGTTTCGCATTGCGTTATCCGTTCTGGCTGCCGCGAGGCCTGCCGTGGCTGGAGCTGGTCATCGACGTGGCGCCGGGCGGCACCGTGCCCAGCATCAGCCCGCGCCTGTTCGCCGCCGACTGGCACGAGCGCGAGATCGAGGATTTGTTCGGCCTGATCTTTTCCAACCACCCCTTCCTCGGCAACTTCGTGCTGCACGATGAAGTGTGGCCCGAGCAGGCTTTCCCGATGCGCCATGACTTCGTCGCCACGGATGCCGACGGCGCGCCCTCGCCCTACCAGCCGCAGCAAATGCTGCAGGCCGAGGGCGCGTTCCTGATGCCGGTGGGTCCGGTGTATGGCGGCGTCAGCGAGGCCGGGCAGTTTCTGCTCGACACCCTGGGCGAGGAAATCACCCACTGCCAGACGCGGCTGTTCTACAAATATCGCGGCATCGAGAAACGCGCCGAGGGCATGGTCGCCGCCGATGCGCTGTTGCTGGTGGAGCGCATGAACGGCACCAACGCCTTCGCCCACGCGCTGGCCGCGGCGCAGGCCATCGAGCGCGCTGGCGACTGCAGCGTGCCGGCGCGCGCGCAGACGTTGCGCAGCTTCTGGGCGGAGCTGGAGCGCCTGCGCAGTCACGCCGCCACCATCGCCGGGTTGTGCAAATCCACCGCGCTGGCGGTGCCCACCAGCCTCGCCTATCAGCGCGTGGAAGAACTGCTGCGCCTGAGCGGGCGCCACGCCGGTCATCGCTATCTGTTCGGGCTGATCGCAGCGGGCGGCCTGGCGTTCGATCTGGACGATGCCGCGGCGCGCGAACTGGCGGCGCAAGCGCGGGCCGTGGCGCGGCGTCTGGCCGATCTGGCCGAGGAATTGCTGTTCGACAACAGCTTCATCGACCGCCTCGAAGAAGTCGGCGTGATCGACGCCAAGGTGGCGCGACGCTACGGCTTGGTCGGTCCGGTGGGACGCGCCGCCGGCCATGTCAGCGACCTGCGCCGCGAGCAGCCCTACGCCGCCTACGCCGAATGCACGCCGCGCGTGGCGCAGGCCGCGGAAGGCGACAACCTGGCGCGGCTGCGCGTGTTTCTGGACGAAGCCGCCGAGTCAGCGCGCTTGCTGTCGCTGCTGGCGAAGCGACTGCCCGCCGGCGCCGTGCGCGGCATATGCGCCACACGCGCCGGCGCCGGGCTGGGCTGGTCCGAAGCCCCGGCTGGCGCCAGCGCCTGCTTCGCGCGGCTTGATGCCGACGGGCGTATCGCGCGCCTGCGTCTGATGCCGCCGGCCTTCGCCAACTGGCACGCCTATCACCTGGCGGCCGAGCATTTCGCGTTTCAGGATTTCCCCATCACCCTGGCCAGTTTTGGCTTGTCGATGGCCGAACAGGACCGCTGACCATGAGACTCTGGGCGTTGCGCGGACTGCGCACACAACGCGACCTCACCGGCTTCCCGCGCACGCTTGAACTCGCGCCGGGCATGACACCGGGGCGTCCCGTCGACGGCCCGGCCGCGGCGGCGGGTGTCTGCCCCACCGGCGCGCTGCGCGCCGAGGGCGCCGCAACCGTGGTCGCGCTCGACCATTGCGTGCACTGCCAGCGCTGCCGCCACGGCGAGCAGCCCATGCGCTGGCGCGAGGACATCGCCTGGAGCCACGGCGCGGGCGCGCCGCTGCCGCGCGCATTCGCGCATTCCATCCACGTGCGCGTGCTCGATGCCGGCGATTGCGGCGCCTGTCTGGCCGAGTTGCAGCAACTGCCGGCGCCGCAGTACAGCCTGCATCGACTGGGCATTTTCATCACCGCCAGCCCGCGCGAGGCCGATGTGCTGCTGGTGGTCGGGCCGGTGACGCGCGCCATGCGTCAGCCGCTGCTCGACACCTACGCCGCGATGCCGGGGCCGAAGCGCGTGGTGACGGTCGGCGCCTGCGCCGCCAGCGGCGGCGTGTTCGGCCCGAGCTTCGCCTGCGCGGGCGGCGTGGCCGATGTGCTGCCGGTGGATCGCGTCGTGCCTGGCTGTCCGCCGCCGCCGCTGGCCGTGCTCGAATCACTGTTGGCGGTGATGGGGCGCAGCCTGCCGCGCGCGGAGGACGCACCATGATCGCGTTTCTGCTGTTTCTCGCGTTGTGCGTCGGCGGCGGCGTCATCACGCTGCTGGTGCGCGACCGTCACGCCGCCATGGTCGCCACGGTGTTCGGCATGCTCGCCGGGCTGGCGTTGCTGGTCGCCGCCGCGCAGGCGCTAGGAGGCGATGTCTGGCTGCTGCCGCTGTGGCAATTGCCGGCGCTGGGGCGGCTCACCCTGGGCGCCGACCGCCTATCCGGCTGGTTCCTGCTGATCACCGCGCTGGTGGCGGTGCCGGTGTTCCTGTTCAGTGCGCGCTATCTCAGGCATTACGCCGCGCATTACCGCACCGCGGGCGCCGCCAGCATCCAGTTGTTCCTGCTCGCCAGCATCGGCCTGACCCTGACCACGCGCGACGTGTTCGGCTTTTTGTTCACCTGGGAAATCATGTCGGCGCTGTGCTACCTGGCGGTGAATTTCGAGCACCTGCACGACGCCACGCCGAAAGCTGGGCTGATCATGCTGGTGGCCAGCGAGGCCGGCGCGCTGCTGCAACTGCTGGCGCTGCTGCTGCTGGCCGCGCACGCCGGCAGCACCCAGTTCGACGCCATCGCCGCCAGCGCTGCGAGCATCGGACCGGGCGTCGCCTGGGCGGTGTTCGCGCTGAGCTTTTTCGGTTTCGGCGTGAAAGCCGGCCTGTTTCCGAGCATGGGCTGGCTGCCGCGCGCGCACCCGGTGGCGCCGGCCCCGGCCTCGGCGCTGCTGTCGGGCGTGATCGTCAATCTGGGTATCTACGGCATCGTGCGCGTCAACGCCGATTTGCTGCCAGTGGCGATGCCCGCGGCCGGGGTCATCGTGCTGCTGGCAGGCGCATTCGGCGCCATCATCGGCATTCTCTACGCCACCATCGAAACCGAGTTCAAGCGCCTGCTGGCGCACAGCACCATCGAAAACATGGGACTGGTGGCGATGGGCATCGGCGCCGCGCTCATTTTCCGCGCGCTGAATCAGCCGGTGTTTGCCGCCATGGCGCTGATCGCCGCGCTGCTGCATCTGCTCAATCATGCCATCGCCAAGAGCCTGCTGTTTCTCTCCGCCGGCGCGGTGGATACCGCCACCGGCACGCGCGATCTGAATGCTTTGGGCGGACTGATCCGCAAGCTGCCGTGGCTGGCCGGCGCCTGTCTCGCCGGCTGCATGATGCTGGCGGCGCTGCCACCGACCGGCGGCTTCGCCAGCGAATGGCTGCTGATCCAGAGCCTGCTGCGCAGCGCCGAGTTGGCGTCGGTTCCGGTGCGCCTGGCGTTTGTCGTCGCCGGCGCGCTGATGGCGCTGACCGCGGGTCTCGCGCTGTCGGCCTTCACCCGGCTGTTCGCCATGGCCTTCCTGGGCATGCCGCGTTCGCCCGCGGCGCAAAACCCCACGCCGCTGCCGGCCAGCATGCGCTGGGCCTTGGCGCTGCTGGCCGCGGGCTGCATCGCGCTGGGCCTGCTGCCCACGTATCTGGTGGCCGGCTTGGGCACGGTGGTGGGCACGCTCGGTTTGCACGGCGGCGGGGGCGCGCTGGTACCCCCGTTTTATGCGCCGGGCAGCGCACTGCCCGGCGATTTCGTCAGCAGCTTCCACGCCCTCGGCGCGCAACTCGGCAGCAGCTTCCTGCCGCCGCCCGGCCTGGTGCTGATGCATCGCGGCGGCACTGCCAACCCAGTGGTGTTCGCTGCCGCGCCGGCGTATCTCGATCTCGCCCTGGTGCTGGGTCTGCTGCTGTTGTGGCTGGTGGTGCGCGCGTTCACCCACGCCCGGAAACTCGCGCGTCAGCGCGCCTGGGACGGCGGCCTGCCCGAACTCAAGCCGCAGCTCACCTACACCGCCACCGGCTTCGGCAACCCGGCGCGAGTGATTTTCTCCGCCGTGGTCGCGCCGAATGCCGCCCACGTCGAGGAAGAAACAGTGGCGCGCCACTTCCGCGCTGCCATCGTGCGCACCGAGCGCCAGCCCTACGCGCTCGACCGCTGGGTGTTCGGCCCGCTGCATGGCGGCGCGCGCCACATCGCCAATGCTTTCGCCGCCATGCACCACGGCAAGCTCAACGGCTATGTGGCGTATGCGCTCGCCGCGCTGTTGCTGGCACTGGGGGTGAGCTTCTGGATTTGAACCGCACGCGACCCATGCAGTCATCCCGCAATGAAAAAGACCACCCGTCGAGGTGGCTTGATGCGTTGCAATGACTGGTGGGCGGTACAGGGTTCGAACCTGTGACCCCTGCCGTGAAGGCTAAATATAGACCCTACATTTGCCTTGTATTTACTAGCTTCCACGATACTTGTACGACATGCGTGTCCCCCTCGTGTCCACGGCGCCGCATGTCCACGTCGATTTCCAGACTTCCAAGCGGCAAGTTCTATGTGCGCGTCCGCGCCGGCCGCCAGTACGTCACTGGCGCGACGTTCGCAACACGCGCCGTCGCGCTCGAATGGGCACGCCAGCAGGACGAAGCACTCGACCGGCGGGGCGCGGGGTTGGTGCGGGCCCAGCACGTCGAGGAATCAGTCGGAGAGCTAGTCGATGCGTATCTCGCCGAACACGTCGCGCGCCTAAAATCTGTTGACTCGACCGCCTACAGGGTGGCCGGGCTGCGTACCGCATTCGGTGACCTGCACTACAACGCTCTAACGCCGGATGCGGTCGCGGCCTGGATCGCGCGCCGGTTGCAGCAGGTAACTGGCGAGACAGTGCGCCGTGAGGTCAACGTGCTGTCGTCTTTTTTGTCGTGGTGCGTCCGCGTGCGACGACTGCCGCCGCTGCCCGAAAATCCGCTGACCGTTCCGCGCCCGCCACCTGGCAGGGCCCGTGATCGCCGCCTGGTCGGCGACGAGCTCAAACGCCTGCTCGAGGCCCTCGGGGACCGCGCTGGGACCGTCAAGGGCGCCAGGCGCACCGGCGCCTACCGTGTCGGCACGCGCAATCCCTGGATGCGTCCGCTGGTGCAATTGGCGATCGAGACGGCCATGCGCCAGGGGGAACCGCTGGCGTTGCGCTGGGAGAACGTGGACCTGACGGCACAGACGGCGCACCTCGATGACACGAAGAACGGCGAGGCCCGCACGGTGCCACTGCCGAGCCGTGCCGTGGCCGTCCTGGAGGCGTTGCCGCGCACCGACGATCCGCGCGTGTTTCCGATCACCAGCCAGGCGGTGAAGCTCGCCTGGAAGCGCGCCTGCAAGCGCGCGGGCATCGAGGAGTTGCACTTCCACGATCTCCGGCACGAGGCGGCCTCACGCATAGCGGAGAGGCTGCCCAACCTGATCGAGCTGGCAGCGGTGACCGGCCACAAGGATCTGCGGATGCTCACGCGGTACTACCATCCGCGGGCAGCGGATCTGGCGAAGAAGCTCGGTTAGACCCAGCCCTTATCCTTGAGGAGGCGCAGGTCATCGCGCCCGCAGCACCGCCGGTCGAAGAACCGCGAACCCATCGCCAGGCGCTGCGCCCCGAAAAGGGATTCGTCCCTGCGGGCCATCACACCGAACCGTTCGAAGCGTGCGTCAGGAGCGCGCGGTGAGAACAGGGCGTGAGACTCAGAATAGCATTACATATCAACTGGTGATAATATGGTTGCAGCGCGCGATAAGAGTCTGGACAACCTGTTGTTGCTGCATGGCGAGATCTATGAGCAAGGCGAGGGTTTCTGGGTCAAGATCGAGGCATGGGAGGTGGCGGTGGACGAGCACATTCCGCATGGCATCCGCTACGCGCTCACGTTGCATGATCGGCACGGCACGCGTTTGCTTGGTTACGACAACGCGCATGCCGTGAAATCGCCGAAGCGCAAGAAGTTTGCCGGGCGGCGACTGGCTTACGACCACAAACATCGGCACGCGCGGGACAAGGGCGTGCCCTACGAGTTCACCAGCGCCGACCAGTTGCTCAAGGATTTCTTTGGTGAGGTCGACCGCGTGTTGAAGGAGGCAAAGGCATGAAGAAGATCGTCATTGGTATCGCCACGCAGGAGGCCATCCGTGCTCGCGCGCTCGCCATCGCGCGCGGGGAGCGCAGGCCGGCGTCCGGCGAGCCGAAAATCTGGTTCACCTCCATGCGCTCGCTGGCCGAAGTGTTGTCCGACGACAACCGCGCCTTGCTGAACCTGATCCGCGAGCAGAAGCCTGAGTCGCTGAACCACTTGGCCGAGCTGAGCGGACGCGCGCCCAGCAACCTGTCGCGCACCTTGAAGACGATGGAGCACTACGGGTTGGTCGAGCTGCGTCGGCAGGCACGGCAGGTGCAGCCGGTGGCCAAGGCCAGCGAGTTCCTGATTCAAGCCGCTTGAGATAAGGACGCCCGCCCCGTGCAACCTTGCGCCAAGCCGGCCTCGATGATCAGGCGCATGTGATAAGCGACTTCGTCGCGCGGGTAGCTGTCTATTTGCGCCTGGTCGGTCAACGGCTGGCTGGTCTGCTCGATGGCGAGCATGAGCTTCCGGAACAATTCTGGATCCCTGCGCATCGAACGCCTCCTTCATAGCCTTGGCCGGTAGTATTCGCGCCACAGGTTCACCCTAGGAGTCGCGATGCAGAACATTCTCCGTCGGTTCGCCGCAGCGATCCAAGAAAAGTTTGCGTCTCTCCTCACGGGCGAGCCGGAGGACCAACTGCGAAGCCCGTTCGAGCAGCTCCTCGCAGACTGCGGCGGCCAGCTTGGGCAGCCGGTGCTGGCGATCGGCGAAACCCTGCTGCTCGACGGCGGCGGCAAGCCTGACTTCGGCGTCAGCGTCGGCGGCCTGCTGTGCGGTCACGTCGAGCTGAAGGCTCCCGGCAAGGGCGCCAACCCGGCGACGTTCAAGGGCCACGACAAGCGTCAATGGCAGCGCTTCCAGAACCTACCCAAACACACCCTTGACCGTCGCCTGCGGGCGGAAGCCGGAGAACCAATAGGCGTCGAGCAGACGTCGGGGACGCTTCGTTGAAGTAGCCATCGCTAAAGCGTGCCAGATTTCAGCTCAACGCTGAAGCCCGCAATGCCTTGCTCTGCTTGGGCTACGCCGCGATCAGACCCATGGAATCACCCACACGTTTCCACGAAGAGCCGCTAATCGGTGGCTGACGCACAAGGCTGATATGACTTTCGCCGTCAAGAGTGCAGGGGGTTGGGTGTAGTTACATGAGTGTTTCGGAGAATTCCCTGGAGGCGACGCAGCCAGTACGACCGACGGTGGCTCAAGCTGATATGCGCGGGTTGGATACCGCAGTACTGGGATCCGTCATGCGGGCCTGCCTCGATCTAATCACGCGAATCAGCGGTGCTAATCACGCGAATCAGCGGTGCTGCGTGCTGTCGCCTAGCCTCGTCGAGGATTGCCCGCCACACCGGGCTGCGTCGTCTGCAGGGAACTCGTGCTGCCTCCGGAAGTGAAGGAAGAAGGGGTGGTGGTGTGGTCAGGCGGCCACAGGCAGGGGTGTCATGCGCGCGATATCCCAGATGAAGCCGGCCAGTTCGCGCGCCACGGCGACGATGGTGACGTTGGGATGTTTACCGTGCAGGGTGAGGCGGCGTGAAGCTGTCCCCTGAAACCGGAGATCAAGAAGCCGGGTTTGTGGTGGACGCATGGTCTGCGGTTTTCAGTCTCCTTGCATAGTCGTTGGGTGACAAGTAGCCAAGCGCGGAATGCAGAC
>NZ_JBTSRB010000049.1:0-23068 GCF_054637675.1 Metallibacterium sp. | reverse complement strand
CTTGGATTGCAGCGCGCCGGCTTCACCGGCGGCTGGCTGGCGGGCACGCCGGCCGTGCAGTGACCCTGTTCGCGCGCCGCGCCCACGTCTCTTTTCGCGTGTCGCAATGTCAGCAAGCAAAAAGCACATGAAAAACCCGGCTTGCGGCCGGGTTTGTAGTTCAATTGCTTGATTCTTTGGTCGGGGTGACAGGATTCGAACCTGCGACTTCTACCTCCCGAAAGTAGCGCTCTACCAGGCTGAGCTACACCCCGACGGAAGGCCGCGCATGATACAGGCGCGGACGCGACACCCGCAAGCTGCCGGCACGTATTCCGGCGCGGGCGAGGCGCTGCGATCCGCTAAACTGGCGCGCCATTCCACGAACCGCCAGCGAACCCACGATGACGCTCACGCCTGCCCGCACCATGCCCGGTGTGCTGGAACTGCTGCCACCCGAGCAGATCGCGTTTCAGGACATGCTCGACAGCATCCGCGGCAATTTCCAGCGCTTCGGATTTCTGCCCATCGAAACCCCGGCGATCGAGTTCTCCGACATCCTGCTGACCAAGCAAGGTGGCGAGACCGAGCGGCAGGTTTACTTCGTGCAGTCCACTGGTGCGCTGGAGCAAGGCGGTCAGCCCGAGCTGGCGCTGCGCTTCGATCTCACCGTGCCGCTGGCGCGCTACGTGGCCGAGCACGAGCACGAGCTGGGCTTTCCGTTCCGCCGCTACCAGATGCAGCGCGTCTACCGCGGCGAGCGCGCGCAGCGCGGGCGCTTCCGCGAGTTCTACCAGTGCGACATCGACGTGATCGGCAAGGATAGCCTCTCGGTGCGCTATGACGCCGAGATGCCGGCGGTGATCCACAGCGTGTTCCGCGATTTGCGCATCGGGCCGTTCCAGATCCAGCTCAACAACCGCAAGCTGATGCGCGGCTATTTCGAGAGCCTGGGCGTGGCCAGCGATCAGCAGATGCCGGTGCTGCGCGAGGTCGACAAGCTCGACAAGCGCGGTGCCGATTACGTGCGCGAAACGCTGACCGGGCCGCAGTTCGGGTTGGCGCACGATGCCGCTGCGCGCATCATGGCCTTCGTCGAGGTGCGCTCGACGTCGTTCGACGACGCCTGCGCCCGGCTCGATGCGCTCGACGGCCGTGGCGAGCTGTTCGAGCAGGGCAGGGCCGAGCTGAAGGACGTGCTGGGCCTGATCCGCGCCTTCGGCGTGCCGGAGTCGCACTTCGCGCTGAATCTGTCGATCGCGCGTGGGCTCGACTACTACACCGGCACCGTCTACGAGACGCATCTCGTCGAGCATCCGCAGATCGGCTCGATCTGCTCCGGCGGCCGCTACGACAACCTCGCCGGGCACTACACCCGGTCGCACCTGCCCGGCGTCGGCATCTCGATCGGCGCCACGCGGCTGTTCTGGCAGCTGCGCGAGGCCGGCCTGCTGGGCCCGGCGACCAGCACCGTGCAGGTGCTGGTGACCCTGATGGACGAGGCTCAGTTGCCCGCCTATCTGGAGCTGGCCACGCAGTTGCGCAACGGCGGCATCGCCACCGAGGTGGTGATGGAGCCGGGCAAGCTGGCGAAGCAGTTCAAGTACGCCGATCGCGCCGGCATTCGCTTCGTGGTCGTGCTGGGCCCCGACGAGATCGCCAAGGGCACGGTCGCGGTCAAGGACATGCGCAAGCAGGAGCAGTTCGAGGTTACGCGCGCCGAGCTGATCAAGATCCTGCGCGTCGAGCTGGAGCAGGCCGCCGCCATGACCCGCGCCGGTCGCGGCTGAGGGAGCAACCACCATGACCTCGATTGTGCTGGACGGCCAGAGCCTGACCCGCGCCGCGCTGATCACCATCGCGCGCCAGGCGGCCACCGTGACGCTGCACCCCGACGCGCTGCAGCGCGTGCGCCGCAGCGCCGATTT
The DNA here is from genome assembly GCF_054637675.1 of Metallibacterium sp. Lineage (NCBI taxonomy): Bacteria > Pseudomonadati > Pseudomonadota > Gammaproteobacteria > Lysobacterales > Rhodanobacteraceae > Metallibacterium > Metallibacterium sp. The sequence continues at coordinate 21,161 of NZ_JBTSRB010000049.1, read as the reverse complement.
CCTCGGCGAAAAAGTGCGCTGCGGCGAGCCAATCTACGGCGTCACCACCGGCTTTGGCAGCAATGCCGACAAGCTGCTGGGCGCGCACCGCGCGCGCGACGAGCTGCCCGGCGGCAATCCAGAGACTCGCGACGGCAGCCTGCTGGAAGAGTTGCAGCACAACCTGATCCTCACCCACGCCGTGTGCGTGGGCGAACCGTTCGCGCCGGAGGTGGTGCGCGCGATGCTGGCGATCCGCATCAACACATTGATGCGCGGTCACTCCGGCGTGCGCGTGGAAACCCTCGAAGCGCTCGCCGCGCTGCTCAACGGCGGCGTGGTGCCGGTAGTGCCGCAACTCGGCTCGGTGGGCGCCAGTGGCGACCTGGCGCCGCTGTCGCACCTGGCCATCGTGCTGCTGGGTGGGGGTGAAGCCTTCATCGAAGGCGAGCGCCTGCCGGGTGCCGAAGCCCTGCGCCGCGCCGGGCTGACGCCGATCCGTCTGTCCTACAAGGAAGGCCTCGCGCTCAACAACGGCACCGCGCAAATGCTGGCCTGCGCGGTGTTGGCGCTGGAGCGGCTGGAACGTCTGGCCGACAGTGCCGACCTCGCCGCGGCGATGACGCTGGAAGCCTTCGCCGGGCGCGGCAGCGCGTTTCGCGAGGACGTGCACGCGCTGCGCCCGCATCCGGGGCAGGTGGCCGTCGCCGCGCACTTGCGCGAGCTGCTGGCCGGCTCGACCCTGATCGACATCCCCTACCACCTGGTGCCGCGCTTTGCGACCTGGACCGCGCAGGCCTGGCGCGAGCCCGAGGACCAGGCGCTGCACTTCGACCTGGCCTGGGACTGGGTGCCGGCGCACCGGCGCCACGGCCGCGAGTCCTTCTACACGCGCTTCCTGCCGTTTCGCGGCGGCAAGAAGCACCAGCCGCAGGACGCCTACAGCCTGCGCTGCATCCCGCAGGTGCACGGCGCGGTGCGCGATGCGCTGGCGCAGGCGGCGCGCGTCATCGAGATCGAACTCAACGCCGTCACCGACAATCCGCTGCTGTTCCCCGATTTCGAGGGCGCGCAGGTGATCGAGGATCAGGTCGTCTCGGCGGGCCACTTCCACGGCATGCCGCTGGCGCTGGCGATGAGCTACGTCAAGGCGGCGATTCCGGTGCTGGCCTCGATCGCCGAGCGCCGCATCGCCAAGCTGGTTGATGCCGCGACCAACGACGGCCTGCCCGCCTTCCTCACCGGCAACGAGGACGCCACCGACTCAGGCTTCATGATCGTGCAGTACACCGCCGCCGCGCTGGTCAACGACCTCGCCAGCCGCGCGCATCCGGCCAGCGTGTATTCGATCCCGACCAGCGCCAACGCCGAAGATCACGTCTCGATGGGCGCCAACGAGGCGCGCCACGTGCTGGCGATGTGCGAACAGCTGGGGCAGGTGCTGGCGCTGGAGCTGTACACCGCCGCGCAGGCGCTGGACTATCGCCGCGACATGCTCAACGCCGCGCGCCGCCTGGCCCGCCGCGGCGACTGGCGCGCGCTGGCCGCCAAGATCGGCGGCGCTCCCGAGGCCGGGCATGCGCAACACGCGCAGTTCGAGCAGGAAGTGCGCGCGCTGATGCAGGCCCTGGCCGAGGCCCCCGAGTTCCATCCCGGCGCCGCTGTCGCCCGCGCGCTCGAACGCATCCGCAGCGAAGTCGCCTTCATGCCGCGCGACCGCGCGATGGATGGCGACATCGCGCGGATGGTGGCATTGGTAGGGCGTGGATTGGACTGAAGCGGGGCAGGTGCGCGCCCACGTCGGGCCTGGCTTCGCCTGATGCTGCCGCCTGCGTTGACCTGGTGAACTTATTGCACCATGATCAGCCATGCCAAAGCTCAGGTAGTTCGCCGATTGCTATAGTCGCGATCTATCCGCGTGACCATCGACCGCCGCATGTCCATGTGGAGTTCCGCGACGGCAGCCGCTGCACGGTCGAGATCGAGTCGCTGAAGGTGTCGGGCACGATACGGCCGGCCGCCAGGCTCGCATCGGCCACGGCCTGGATCGAAGCGAACCCGGCGATGCTGCTGGCAACGTGGAAGGAGATCGTGCGATGAACAAGCCGCCCCTGATCCGTGCCGTCAAGGCGCAGCCGCCGCTGACGCTCACCATCACCTGGAGTACTGGCGAGACCCTGCCGGTGGATGTGTCGCGCCTGGTCAGGCGGTTCAAGCTCTACGGGCCGCTGCGCGACCCGGTGCATTTCCGCAAAGCCAAGGTCGATGCCTGGGGCCATGCCGTGCTGTGGCCGGGCGACGTGGACATGGGCGCCGACCAACTTTACGAGATGGCGAGGGAGCAGGCAGGCGAATGGGGCCCTGAGCGCTTTGCCGCGTGGATGGCCCAGCACGGCCTGTCCTTGAACACCGCCGCGGATGCGCTCGGCCTCAGTCGTCGCACGATGGCCCATTACCGCACCGGCAGTCGCCCCATTCCGCACGTCGTCGCTTTGGCTTGCGAGGCCTTGTCGGCCCGCTGGGCCGCGAAAGCGGCGTGAGATCGAAACCCGATCTTTGAGCTTTGCGTTTCTTGATCAACGTTCGAGGTGAGGCGACCCAACTGGGTGGATGGGAAGTGCTGCGTATTCTGCCGTACCATGGCCGATGTAGCGCGGTCCTCGGCACCGTCAACTGAATAGGGTCGAGGAGGGTTGCGGGCAACTTTTTTGCTGCGGGAGGGAAAAGACATGGCTCGCGATGATGGCCCAATGGTTCTCTGCGTGATCAACATGAAGGGTGGTGTTGGCAAGTCCACCGTTGCCACGCTTCTCTGCAGGTATGCGTACTCTCAACGACGGAAGGATGTGCTAGCGATAGACATCGATCCGCAAGCAAATTTGAGTCAAGCGCTAATGAGGCAAGGCTACGACAAGTTCCTAGAGGAGCGACGCCCTTCAATTGTTGAAGTATTCAATGGTTATCTGCCTGCCTCACCGTCTCGAGCCCCTCGCCGTCTTGATGTCGCAAGTGTGACTCAGACCATCATCTTTGGATCAGATTCCCATTCACTCCAGCTCATTCCTTCGAGATTCGACTTCTCCGACAACTTGACGTCGTCGCTCCGACCTGATCCGAGAGTGCTTGCGCGCTTTCTTGCCGATGAGTTTAAACACAAAGATCTGATTGTGATCGATTGCGCTCCGACTGAGTCCATTCTCACGCACGCCGCGTATCACGCAAGCGGCCTGGTGCTGGTACCAGTGAAGCCGGAGTACTTTGCGACAATCGGGTTCCCGTTATTGCGAGAGTCGCTGGCGGAGTTTAAGAGAAAGAATCGTGGGCACTCGATCGATGTGGCGGGTGTTGTGATTAACAATGGGTTTTATGACGGAGGAAATGCAGGTGGACCCGAGAAGGCAAGAGCGCTCGGCGAGATACGAGACGAGGCAGCCGATAATGTATGGCACATTTTCGCGAATGAGATACCGTTTTCTAGGGGTTTCCCAAAGATGATGCGTGGCGACTACAACTATCCGGGTAACGCAACAATGTTCAATCACTTCGCTTGCGAGTTTTTTGATAAAATAGGGCTTTGAGGTTGACCGTGACCGAGAGAAGAAATAGTCGATCAGCCCTCCTTAAGGCACTTCTCACTCCATTGATTGATGAGTGGGGCGAGGCCGATGTACGCAGTGCAATCGATGCAATATTCGCAGAGCGCGAGCATCGAGAGTTGTGGCCATCGACAAAGCAAGTGAGCAGTAGTGGCTCCCACTCACGCAAACCGACTGCAGTAGAGATTGCTTCTCGACTTAACGTCTCACCGGAAGTTCGGACAATCTTGGAGCGCCTAGCGGCACGCTACGATGCGAAGGAGTTCCTGGCAACGGCTGGTGATCTTCGACATTTCTTCGAGGCGTATGGTCTTCCTCAGGCAACGGCTAAGCATCGTGCCGATGTCTTCAGGAAGGTTCTAACGGTGCTAGCGGAGATGCCAGTTGACCGGCTGAACTCACTTGTGACGAGTCATGCATACGCAGGGCCGTCACGATTGGGACCGCTTTCGAACGCCATTCGACAGAGTGGCATGTCGATACGACAAGAAAAACCGCAATCCACGGCCGATGATCACGTGACAGACGCGGGAGAGGCAGGCGACGCAGCCTCCGACTCAACCGGCGGGAGCATCTGACGCAACGTTTGAGCTGAGCGGGCCGGAAACGGCTTGGTCCGCGAGTAGCGACGATACCTTGGGCGTCTCGTGGGTCAGGTTTTATCGCCCCAGACCCGAGTGCGTATCGCATACGGGCCCGCGCGCCCACATGCACCGTGTCCCGACGGCGCCCGCGGTCGGCGGCGCGCATGGATTGCTCGACCCAGTACCTCCCTCCGGCTTGCAGCCCGCCCCTCCCTCGGTTAGCATCACATACTAATGCATTAGTACACGAGAGCAACCATGAAGAGGCGCTCGCTGGAACCGCTGCAGCCGCGTGCCTTGGCCGAGGAGGGTCTGTGCCGCGCGCTGCTGACCATGCGTGACGTGGTCGAGATGCGTGCCTTCCTGCGCGATCTGTGCACGCCGGCCGAGGTCGAGGCGCTGGTCGATCGCTGGTCGGTGGTGCCGCATCTGCTGGCGGGGACGCCGTACCGCGAAATCCACGAGCTGACCGCAGTCAGCATCACCACCATCGGCCGCGTCGCGCGCTACCTCAACCAGGGCAACGGCGGCTACCTGGCGGCGGCGGCGCGCGCGCAGCAGTCGCGCAAGCCGCGCCCGGCGGGCGCGAGCACGAAATTGGACAAGCCGCGCCGCGTGGCAGATGCGAGCATGAAACCGGACAAGACGCGGCGCAGCGCGGAGGTGCGGGCATGAAGCCGCGCGATCGCCTGCGCATCGCCGTGCAGAAGTCGGGGCGCCTGGCCGAGCCTTCGCAGGATTTGCTGGCGCGCTGCGGGCTGAAGTTTCGGCAGAGCCGCGACAAGCTGTTCTGTTTCGGCGAGACGCTGCCGGTCGACCTGCTGCTGGTGCGCGATGACGACATCCCCGGCCTGATCGCCGAAGGCGTGTGCGACCTCGGCGTGGTCGGCAACAACGTGCTTGAGGAACAGCGTCTGGCCGCCATCGCCGCGCAGCGTGAACCCGGATTCCGCGCGTTGCGCACGCTGGGTTTCGGCCAGTGCCGGCTGGCGCTGGCGATTCCGCATGAGCAGGAATGGAGTGACGCGCGGCAGTTGCAGGATTTGCGCATCGCCACCACGTATCCGGCGCTGCTGCAGCACTGGCTGGGCGCGCAGGGCGTGCGTGCGCGCGTGGTCACGCTGTCCGGCTCGGTGGAAATCGCGCCGCGGCTGGGCACCGCCGATCTGATCTGTGATCTGGTGTCCAGCGGCGCCACGCTGGCCGCGAACCAGCTCAAGGAAGTGACTGTGCTGCTGGACAGCGAAGCCGTGCTGGCGGTACCTGCCGTGCTGCCTACGGACGAGCGCGCCGAGCTGATCGAGTTGCTGCTGCGACGCATCGAGGGTGTCATCCAGGTGCGCGAATCCAAGCTGGTGATGCTGCATGCGCCGCGCTCGGCGCTGGACGCCATCGGCCGCATCCTGCCGCGCGGCAGTGTGCCGACGCTGCTGCCGATCGAAGGACGCGAGGATCAGGTTGCGCTGCAGGCGCTGTGCCACGGCGTGATCACCTGGCAACACCTCGAAGACATGAAGCGCGCCGGCGCCAGCGCGATGCTGGTGTTGCCGGTGGAAAAAATGCTGGCTTGACGACCGCGGAAGCCGACCCTCATGCAAAGTCTGATCTGGAACGATTTGGGCGTCGCGCAGCGCGCGCAAGCGCTGCAGCGCCCGGTGCGCGCGCGCGGTGATGCCGTGCGTGAAGGCGTGGCGCGCATCATCGAGCAGGTGCGCGCGGACGGTGATGGTGCCCTGCGCCTGCTCACGCGCCGTCACGATGGCGTGGCGCTGGATGCGCTGGAAGTCAGCGCCGCCGAGTTCGATGCCGCCGAGGCCGAACTCGACGCCACGCTCAAGGCCGCCATCGCCGAAGCCGCCGCGCGCATCGAGCAATTCCACGCCGCCACCGCGCCGCAACCCGTGCGTGTGCAGACCGCGCCGGGCGTGAGCTGCGAGCGCATGCTGCGGCCGATCGCGCGCGTCGGTCTGTACGTGCCGGCCGGTAGCGCGCCGCTGCCGTCCACGGTGCTGATGCTGGCCGTGCCCGCGCGCCTCGCCGGTTGTCCCGAGGTGCTGATGTGCACACCGCCGCGCGCGGACGGCCGTTGCGATGCGGCGGTGCTGTATGCGGCGCGCCGCTGCGGCGTGCAGCGCGTGTTCAATCTCGGCGGCGCGCAGGCCATCGCCGCGCTGGCGCTGGGCACGGCCAGCGTGCCGCGCTGCGACAAGCTGTTCGGCCCCGGCAACACCTGGGTCACCGAGGCCAAGCAGCAGGTCGCGGCCTTGCCCGGTGGACCGGCCATCGACATGCCGGCCGGGCCATCCGAGGTGCTGGTGATTGCCGATGCCGAGGCCGATGCGCGCATCGTCGCCGCCGATCTGCTTGCGCAGGCCGAGCATGGCCCGGATTCGCAGGTGCTGCTGGTATCGCCCAGCGCCGCGCTGATCTCCGCGGTGCAAGTCGAGGTCACGCGTCAATGCGCGCTGCTGCCGCGCGCGCCGATCGCGCGACAGGCGCTGGCGGCCAGCCGCGCCATCCAGGTGCGGGACTTGGCGCAGGCTGTCGTGGTCAGCAACGACTACGCGCCCGAGCATCTGATTCTGCAGGTGCGTGCGCCGCGCGCGCTGCTGGATTCGGTACACAGCGCGGGCTCGGTGTTCCTCGGCGCCTGGTCGCCGGAATCGGTCGGCGATTATTGTTCCGGCACCAACCACGTACTGCCCACCGACGGGCACGCGCGCGCCTGGAGCGGCGTGTCGGTGGCCAGTTTCCAGAAGCAGATCACCGTGCAGGAGCTGAGTCCGGCGGGCCTGCGCGCGATCGGCCCCTGTGCGGTGACGCTGGCGCGCGCCGAGGGTCTGGAGGCGCACGCGCGGGCGGTGACGCTGCGGCTGGAATCCATGGAGGACGCGGCATGAGCGTGCTCGATCTCGCACGCGCCGACATCCGCGCCCTGGCGCCGTACTCGTCCGCGCGCATGGAGGCCCGCGGTGGCAGCGTGGCGCTCAACGCCAACGAATCGCCGTGGCCGCCGCCGGGCGCTGCCGGCGCGGCGCTGCATCGCTATCCCGATCCGCAGCCCGTCGCGTTGGTGCAGCGCCTGGCGCAGATCTATGGCGTGCGCGCCGAGCAGGTGCTGGCCGGGCGCGGCAGCGACGAGGCCATCGATCTGCTGGTGCGCGCCTTCTGCCGGGCCGGCGTGGACGCGATCGCCATCGGCCCGCCGACCTTTGGCATGTACGCGGTGTGCGCCAAGGTGCAGGGCGCGGCGGTGCTGGAGATCCCGCTGCGGGCGGATTTCACGCTGGACGCCGACGCGCTGTTGGTGCAGCTGACGCCCGCCGTCAAGATCGTCTTCGTCTGCTCGCCCAACAATCCGACCGGCGGGCTGGTGTCGCTGGCGACCATCGGGCAGCTGGCCGAGGCGCTGCGCGGGCAGGCGCTGCTGATCGTCGACGAGGCCTACATCGAGTTTTCCGACGCGCCCAGCGCGGCCACGCTGCTCGACCGCCATGAGCATCTCGGCGTGCTGCGCACCTTGTCCAAGGCCTGGGCGCTGGCCGGCGCGCGCATCGGCAGCTTGCTGGCGGCGCCCGAGGTGATCGCGCTGCTGCGGCGGATCATGCCGCCGTATCCGCTGCCCACGCCCTGCGTGGATGCGGCGTGGTCGGCGCTGCATCCGGAGGGCGAGGCGCTGGTGCGCGAGCGCATCGCGACCGTGCGCGGCGAGCGCGCCCGGCTCGCGGCGGCGCTGTCGCCGCTGCCCGGTGTGCGCGCGGTGCTGCCGTCGCAGGCCAACTTCCTCGCCGTACGTTTCACCGATGCGGCGGCGGTGTATGCCGATCTGCTGCGGGCCGGCATCGTGGTGCGCGACATCCGCCGCTATCCCGGACTGGCGGATGCGCTGCGCATCAGCATCGGCACGCCGCAGCAGAACGATGCCCTGCTCGCCGCGCTGGCCGCGCGCCGGGAGGCCGCATGAGCGCGCGCAAGCTGCTGTTCGTCGATCGCGATGGCTGTCTGATCGAGGAGCCCGCCGACGAGCAGATCGATGCCTATGAGAAGCTGGCCCTGCTGCCGGGCGTGATCGCCGCGCTGCAGCGCTGCGTCGCCGCCGGCTACGAGCTGGTGATGGTCAGCAATCAGGACGGCCTCGGCACCGCCGCGTTTCCGGAGAGCGCCTTCGAGGGCCCGCAGCGCCTGCTGCTGCAGGTGCTGGAGTCGCAGGGCATCCGCTTCCGCGAGATCCTGATCGACCGCAGCCTGCCGCACGAGGGCCGCGACACCCGCAAGCCGGGCGTCGGCATGGTCCGCCACTATCTGGCCGATGATGGCTGGAGCCGCGCCGCCTCGGCGATGGTCGGCGACCGCGAGACCGACCTGCAGTTCGCCGCGAATCTGGGTGTGCGCGGGCTGCGCGTGGGCGCGCAGGGCATGAGCTGGGACGAGGCGGCGCACGGGCTCTGCGATGCGCCGCGGATCGCGCGCGTCGAGCGCGTCACCCGCGAGACACGCATCGCCGTGCGCGTCGATCTCGATGTGGCGCGGCCGCCGCAGGTACGCAGCGGTCTGGGTTACTTCGATCACATGCTCGAACAGCTGGGCAAGCACGGCGGCTTCGCGCTCGAGCTGGAGGCGCGCGGCGACCTCGAGATCGACGAGCACCACACCGTCGAGGACTGCGCGCTGGCGCTGGGCCAGGCGCTGCGCGAGGCGCTGGGCGACAAACGCGGCATCGGCCGCTATGGCGACGTCGAGGTCGCGACCGACCCCGCGGCGCCGGCAGCCGGGGCGGTCCCGGCGGTGCGCGTGCGCCTGCCGATGGACGAGAGCCGGGTCAGCGCGCTGCTGGATCTGTCCGGGCGACCGTATTTCATCTTCGAGGGCAGCTTCCCGCGCGAGCGCGTGGGCGACCTGCCCACCGAACTGGTGCCGCACTTCTTCCGCTCGCTGTGCGACGGCCTGGGCGCCAACCTGCATCTGGAGGTGCGCGGCGAGAATGCGCATCACATGGTCGAGGGCTGTTTCAAGGCGGTGGCGCGCGCGCTGCGCACGGCGCTGCGGCGCGAGGGCGACGACCTGCCTAGCACCAAGGGCGTGCTGTGAGCGCGCGTGAGCCCAGTGTGGTGCTGGTCGATGCCGGCGGCACCAACATCGGCTCGGTGCGCTACGCGCTGCAGCGCCTCGGCGTCGAGGCCGCACTCAGCAGCGATGCGGCGCGCATTCGCGCGGCCACGCACGTGATCCTGCCGGGCGTGGGCGCCGCGGGGCCGGGCATGCAGCGCCTGCGCGCGGCCGGTCTGGTCGAGGTGTTGCGCGGGCTGCACCAGCCGGTGCTGGGTGTGTGTCTCGGCATGCAACTGCTGTTCGAGCATTCCGAGGAAGGCGATACGCCGTGCCTGGGTCTGCTGCCGGGGCAGGTGCGCAAACTGCGCTTTGACGGCAGCCTGCGCGTGCCGCACGTGGGCTGGAATGCACTGACTGCGCTGCGCGCCGATGCCTTGCTCGCCGATCTGCCGCAGCCTGCCTACGCCTACTTTGTGCACAGCTACGCCGCGCCGATCGGCGCCTGCACGCTGGCCGGCGCCACGCACGGCGTGGTATTCAGCGCCGTGGTGCGTCACGGCAACGTATGCGGCATGCAGTTTCATCCCGAGCGCTCCGCCGCGATGGGTGCGCGCCTGTTGCAAAACTTTCTCGCCCTGTGAATTTTCAGCTCATACCCGCGATCGATTTGCGCGAGGGCGCCGTGGTGCGCCTGCGTCAGGGCGACTACGCGCGCGAAACGCGCTATGCCGCCGCGCCGCTCGAATTGGCGCAGTCGTATCGCGATGCCGGCGCGCGCTGGCTGCACGTGGTCGATCTGGACGGCGCGCGCGGCGGCGGTTTCACGCAGCTCGCGTTGATCGAGCGATTGGCGCGCCGCGGCCTGTCCGTGCAGGCCGGCGGCGGCGTGCGCGCAGCGGCGGATGTGCGGCGCCTGCTCGATGCCGGTGCCACGCGCGTCGTCGTCGGCAGCATCGCCGTGCGCGATCCGCAGTTGGTGATGCAATGGCTGGACCGCTTCGGCGCCGAGCGCTTGGTGTTGGCGTTGGACGCGCGCCACGAGGCCGGCGTCTGGCGCTTGCCCACGGCCGGCTGGACGCAGACGGAGCAAGCCACGCTCGATGCGCGCGTCAGCGCCTACGCGGCCAGCGATGCGCGGCATATGCTGTGCACCGACATCGCGCGCGACGGCATGCTCGGCGGCCTCAACATCGACTTGTATCGACACTTGGATGCCTTGGCGCCGGGCATGGCGGTGCAGGCATCGGGCGGCGTGCGCGATCTCGATGACATTCGTGCCGCGCGCGCGGCGGGCGCGGCGGGCGTGATCCTCGGGCGCGCATTGCTGGAAGGGCGCTTCAGCCTCGGCGAGGCGCTGGCATGCTGACCCGGCGCATCATTCCCTGCCTTGATGTGCGCGATGACCGCGTGGTCAAGGGCGTGCGCTTTCGCGACCACGTCGACATGGGCGACATCGTCGAGCTGGCGCGCCGTTATCGCGATGCCGGCGCCGACGAATTGGTGTTCTACGACATCACCGCCAGCCCATCGGGACGCCGCGTCGAAGCCGGCTGGGTGGAACGCGTGGCGCGCGAACTGGACATTCCGTTTTGCGTGGCCGGTGGCATCCGCGGTGTCGCGGATGCGCGCGTGCTGCTGCACGCGGGCGCGGACAAAATCTCGGTGAACTCGCCGGCGCTGGAGCGCCCCGAGTTGATCAATGAGCTGGCCGCGGCCTTTGGCGTGCAGTGCGTGGTGGTGGGTATCGACAGCCTGCGCGATGCCGATGGCGAATGGCGCGTGCGCGTCAACAGCGGCGATCCCGGCCAGACCCGCGCGCTACCGCGACGCACGCTGGACTGGATCGTGGAAGCGCAGCGGCGCGGTGCCGGCGAGATCGTGCTCAACTGCATGGGCAGCGACGGCGTGCGCAAGGGCTACGACTTGCCGCAGTTGTGCGCGGCGCGCGCGCTGTGCGGCGTGCCGCTGGTGGCTTCGGGCGGTGCCGGCAGCAGCGCCGATTTCAGCGAGGCATTCCGTGTCGCCGATGTCGATGCCGCGCTGGCCGCCAGCGTGTTTCACAGCGGCGCGGTGGCCATTCCAGAACTCAAGCAAACGCTGGCCGCGGCTGGCATCGAGGTGCGCCTGTGAATAGTGCGTTCGATTGCGAACACCTGGACTGGAACAAGAACGGCGGCCTGCTGCCGGCGGTGGTGCAGCACGCGCACGACGGACGCGTGTTGATGCTGGGCTACATGAATCGCGCGGCGCTGCAGGTCACGCTGGACAGCGGCAAGGTGACGTTTTACAGCCGCAGCAAGCAGCGCCTGTGGACCAAGGGCGAGTCCTCGGGTCACACGCTGGAGTTGCAATCGCTGCATGCCGATTGCGACAACGACAGCCTGCTGGCCCTGGCGTTGCCGCAGGGACCGACGTGTCATCTCGGACGCGACAGTTGTTTCGGCGATACCGCCGCGCCGGTGCTGGCATTTGTCGGACAGCTTGATGCACTGATCGCGCAGCGCGCGCGGCAGCGCCCCGAAGGCAGCTATACCACGCGCCTGTTCGACGCTGGCATACGCCACATCGCACAGAAAGTGGGCGAGGAGGGCGTGGAAACCGCGCTGGCGGCGGTGGTGCAGGACGACGCTGCGCTGCGCAGCGAGGCCGCCGATCTGCTCTATCACCTGCTGGTGCTGCTGCGCGCGCGCGGTATGGGGTTCGACGCCGTGGCCGAAACGCTGGCCCTGCGCCATTCCGGGCGCTGAGGGTGCTCAGGCCGGCGGTGGTGCGCTGGTCTGCATGGATGTGCGCGCCGCGGCCCATGCTTGCCACTCTGCCAGGCGTGTGGCGTCTTCGCGCCAAGGGTATTCGGCCAGACGAAAATCGAGGTAGGCCAGCGCCACGGCGATGCCAATGGCATCGAGATGGAAATGCGCGCGGCTGGCGGCGAAGTCGCGCTCCAGCACCGCCACGCCGCGCTGCAGGCTCGCCTTGCGGCGTTCGATCAGCGCCTCGGATTGCTGCGCCTGCGGGCGACGTCGCTCCAGCACGATGTGCACGGTCATCTCGATCATGCCTTGCGCCAGCGCGGTGCTGCGTAGCGCGCGCGTCAGTTGCGGTTGCGTCGTGGGCAGCAGCGCCGGCCGCGGAAAAGTATGTTCGAGCCAGGCCAGGATCGTGTCGCTGTTGCCCAGCGGCTCGCCAGCATCAGTGATCAGCGTCGGCACTTGCGACAGCGGATTGGCCGCCGCCAGTTCGGGCGGCGTGGCCCACGGATCGACGCGGATTTCCTCGAAGGGCAAGCGCTTTTCCAGCAGCGCGATCTTGACCTTGCGCGCGAATGGCGAGGTGGAGCTGAGATAAAGCTTCATGGCGGCTCCGTTTTGCGTGTCGCGCGGATCAAACCACCAGCGCGGCGAAATCGTGGATGCATGGATGACTGGATGATGCCGCGCACTCGCTGGGCGGGCGGCGCAACAACGTGGTGTGCATGCCGGCAGCGCGCGCGGCGTCGAGTTCGGCCTCGATGTCCGACAGGAACAGGATATGCGCGGGCGCCATGTCGATGGTATGGGCGATGCGGGCATAGGACGCCGTCTCGCGCTTGGATCCGGTCTCAGTGTCGAAGTAGCCGGCGAACAGCGGCGTCAGATCGCCGGCCTCGCTGTGCGCGAAGAATTGTTCCTGCGCTTCGACTGAACCGGATGAATACACATACAGGTGCAAGCCGCGCGCGCGCCATGTGCGCAGCGCGGGGGCGACATCGGCATAGACGTGCGCGACAAAATCGCCGGCGGCATAACCCTCGCGCCAGATCATGCCTTGCAGCGCCTTCAGCGCGGTGGACTTGCGATCGGCATCGATCCAGCCCAACAGCAGTTCGATGATTTCCTGCAGCGAAGCCTCGATCAGGCCCGCTTCGCTCGCGGCCTCGCTCAACCAGTGCTGCACATCGATCAGGTCGCGATGGGTTTCGATATAAGCCGGCAGGCGCTTGCGCGCGTACGGAAACAGCACGTGATGCACGAAGCGGATATCGCTGGTGGTGCCCTCGATGTCGATGAGAATCGCGCGAATCTCGCCAGGCGCGCTCATGCCGCCGCCGCCTGGCCGGCCTCATAGCGCGGGAAGCGCGCGGCGATGTCGTCGCCGGTGAAGCGCGCGACCCAGCCATCGGGATTGCCGAACAGACGGATGGCGACGAAATGCGGCGCCGGGCCCATGTCGAACCAGTGGCGCGTGCCATCGGGCACGCCGATCAGATCGCCCTGTTCGCATAGCACTTCAAGAATGCGCGTGCCGAGGTGCAAGCTGAACAGCCCCGATCCTGCGACGAAAAAGCGCACCTCGTCCTCGGCGTGGGTGTGCTCGTCGAGGAATTTCTTGCGCAGCGCCTCGCGGTCGGGATGCCCGGGGTGCAGACTGACCACATCGACCGCACGATAGCCCTCGGCCGCCATCAGTCGGTCGATATCGGCGCGATAGGCGGCGATCACGTCGTCCTGGGTGGCGCCGGGTTGCAGCGGCTGCACGGCCTGCCAGCGCTCGAAGCGCACGCCGGCCTGTGCCAGTTCACGCGCGACGGCGGCGTGCTCGTGCAACGTGAGCAGCGGTTGCTGCGGGCGGGTGTCCTCAAAAACGCGCAGGCGGCTCATGCGGGTAGTTTCCTCAGTTCGAGCTCGCAGGCGAGCATGAAATCGATGGCTTCGAGATGGCGCATGGCTGTGGCGATGTCGTGCCCCCATGCGTAAATGCCATGGCCGGCGATCAGGTAGGCGTGCAGAGGCTGCCGCTGCGCGTGCCAGGCATCGACATGGCGTTCGATCTCGGCCATGTCCTGGCTGTTGGTAAACACCGGCAGCAGCAAATCCTGCTCATGGCTGTGGTGGCCGTGGATGGCCTTGACCAGCTCGTAGCCTGACAGGCGCACGTGGCCGGCGCCGGAAAAATGGCGCGAGGCCACGGTCTGGGTGACCGAGTGCGTGTGCAGAACGGCACCGGTTTGCGGCAGCAGCCGGTAGATCTGCGCGTGCAGGCGCGCTTCGGCCGAGGGCCGGCGCGAATCGCCCAGTGCGCGCGCCTGATCGTCCATCAGCATGATATCGCCCGGCGTCAGCCGGCCCTTGTCGCAGCCGGACACGGTGATGGCGATGCGCAGTGGGTCCAGACGTGCGGAGAAGTTGCCGCTGGAGGCTGGCGTCCAGCCGCGGCGCGCCAGATCGGCAGCGGCGCTGGAGAGTTCAAGCGCCAAGCGTTCAATCGACGCACATGGCTCGTTGCTCGCGAAGTTGACTGACATCGTTTGGCCGTCCAAATGCCGTGCGACTATAGCATGGCTGCAAATTGTTCCCGATCATGACGCGTGCGCGATACGGGCGTACCATGCCACGCACGTGAGCTTTTTCACCGACGGAGGTTTGCCAATGTCGCAACATGAGAACGATCCATCGCGGCGCCGTTTTCTGAAGATCGCTGCGGGTACTGCCGCGGCTGCCGCAGTGGTTGGCGCTTTGCCCATGCGCGCAAACGCCGCCGGTCTGCCGCATCTCAGTCCCACCGATCCGGCCGCGCAGGCGTTGGGCTACGTCGAGAACACGGCGCAGGTCGATCAGGCCAAGTATCCCAACCACAAACCTTCGCAAGATTGCAGCAACTGCAATTTCTACCGGGGTGCCGCTGGCGCGCCGTGGGGACCATGTCAGTTGTTCCCCGGCAAGGATGTGAACGCCAAGGGCTGGTGTTCCGCGCACGCCACGCGCAAATAAATCGGAGGTTGGTGGCTCGCGACACAAAGAAGCCGGCCTTGCGCCGGCTTTTTTGTGAGTTTGCCATGCAGAGCGCGGCGAAGCATTGATCGCGCTGCGCAGCCCATCGACGCGCATCAGTTGTGGACAAAAGGCGGCCCGAGGGTCGGGCGGGAGCTGATCGCCGTTCCGTTCGGGCCGCGCATCGGGGTCCACTGCCATGGAAACCACCGAGGCCTGAGCATAGCGCGGGGTTGGACAGGTGCCAATCGCGACTTGGCGTCTGCGGCGTTACGCGGACATTAAACTCCATGAAAACAATGCAGTGTGCTTCATTACGGCGAATGAGTCGAAGTAAAAACGATAGATACCATGCCGTATGGTATTGATTTGAAGCAGGCTCTGCCGCAGTTGGCGAGGGCAACTGATGCGGTTTGAGTGGCGATCAAAACGGTCGGTGGCGCAACACGTGGTCGCATCGCCAGCAAGACCACGCGTGACGCTGGGCGCTGTGGCGCGCGGGCGCTGGTCGGAGTGCCTGGGTGCGAGGCCAGTGCCAGCGCTTCAGTGCCAACGGGCCGCGCAACGCACGCGGCCCGCAAGACCGGAGTGGCAGTGATCAGCGCGGCTTGCGCGCCATATCGCTGTTGCGCATGCCGTAGAGGGCATACAGGATCAGCCCAGCCGCCGCCCAGCCCAGGAAGAAGTATTTGGTGAACTCGCTCAGGCTGAAAAACAGCACCACGCAGCCGATCACCGCGCCGACGCAGATCGGCCACACCAGCATGTTGGGAATGCGGAACGGACGCGGGCGCTCGGGTTGCGTATAGCGCAGCACCAGCACGCCCAGCGACACCATGGCGAACGCGAACAGTGTGCCGGAGTTGGATACATCGGCGAGCAGGCCGACCGGGAACAGCGCCGCGAAAAATGCCACGGCGATGCCGGTGATCATGGTGATCACATGCGGGGTATGGAAGCGCGGGTGCACCTTGGCCAGCCGCTTCGGCAGCAGACCATCACGCGACATGGTGAAGAAGATGCGGGTCTGCCCGTAGATCATCATCAGGATCACCGAAGGCAGGGCGATGCTGGCTGCCAACGCGACCATGTAGCCCAGTGAGGGGAAACCCAGATCCTTGAGCACGAAGGACAGCGCCTCCTTGCTGCATACTAGGTTGTGCACGCCTTCGCAGGCGGCCGCCATTTGCGGGCTGCCGGGTTGCAGCGCATGGCCATTGACCATCATCGGTTGCGCGCCATCTGCACCGATCGCGCCATAGCCCACCAGCAGGTAGTAAACGGTACACACGATCAGCGAGCCGATCAGGCCGATGGGGATGTTGCGGTTGGGATTCCTGGTTTCCTCGGCCGCGGTGGACACGGCATCGAAGCCGACGTAAGCGAAGAAGATCGAGGCCGCCGCGCCCAGCACGCCGAGACCGCTGCCACTGAGCGGGCTGCCCCAGCCGGTGGGCAGGAACGGTGTGAAGTTGGCGGTCTTGGCCGCCGGCACGGCGACCACGACGAACACAGTCAGCGCCGCGACCTTGAGCAGTACAAGAAAGGCATTGACCCGTGCGCTCTCGGTGGTGCCCAACACCAGCAGCGCGGTGATGAGCAGCGAGACCGCGAACGCCACCAGATTGAAGCTGCCGCCCGCATACGGCCCGGCGCGCAGGAACTCCGGCAAGCTCCAGCCGATCGATTGCAGCAGGCCGTTGAAGTAGCCCGACCAGCCTACCGCCACCGCGCCGGCGGAGACTGCGTATTCGAGGATCAGCGCCCAGCCCACGGTCCACGCCAGCGCCTCGCCCATCACCGCGTAGGTATAGGTGTAGGCGGAACCGGAAACCGGCACCATCGCCGCGAGTTCGGCATAGGCCAGCGCGGCCAGCGCGCATACCGAGCCGGCGATGATGAACGAGATCATCATGCCCGGCCCGGCTTTCTGCGCGGCCTCGGCGGTCAGCACGAAAATACCCGTGCCGATGATCGCGCCGATGCCGAGCATGGTCAGTTGGAAGGCGCCCAACTGGCGTGTGAGGCTGTGCTTTTCGGCCGTGGCGAGGATGTCGTCGAGCGGCTTGACGCGGAACGAATTCATGCGGTCTCCGGGGCATGCGCAGCGCCGCGAACGGATGCGC
Source organism: Metallibacterium sp. (assembly GCF_054637675.1). NCBI lineage: Bacteria > Pseudomonadati > Pseudomonadota > Gammaproteobacteria > Lysobacterales > Rhodanobacteraceae > Metallibacterium > Metallibacterium sp. Next base: position 4,080 of record NZ_JBTSRB010000049.1, on the reverse strand, counting down.
GAGGGATGCAGTCGCCGTCACAGGCGCGGCCTGCGCGTCACGGCGCACGACGTGAACGGCGACTGACCGCTGCCGAGCGCCCGCGTACCATACGCGAGCCTCCCCAAACGCAGCAAGGCCCGATGCAGCAGCCCACGCCACCCGCAAGCGACACGACACCCGATCAGCAGCAACTTCTCGCCAGCCTGATGGCCTATCGCGCGGATGACGCCGAACAACGCATGGCGCAAACGCTGTTCACCGAGTTCGCGCGCAGCCATCCCGATTGCTGTCAGCGCCGATATCCGCCCGGGCATTTCACCGGCTCGGCCTGGTTGGTCAGCAAGGACGGCACGCGCGTGCTGCTCACCCATCACCGCAAATTGGGCCGCTGGCTGCAGCTGGGCGGACATGCCGACGGCGATGCCGATCTGGCGCGCGTGGCGCTGCGCGAGGCGGAAGAGGAATCAGGCCTGCCCGGTCTGCGTGTCGAAGGCGGCATCTTTGATCTGGACTGCCATGCGATTCCCGCGCGCGGCAGCGATCCGGCGCACCTGCACTGGGACGTGCGCTACGTGGTGCGCGCCGGCGCGGACGAGTGCTATGCCGTCAGCGCCGAATCGCTGGACTTGGCATGGCGCCCGATCGCCGAGATCGCAGCGGATGCAAACGCCGATGCCTCGCTGCGACGCATGGCGGTGAAGTGGCTGCAGGCGCGGTGAAGTGCAAGGCGCGGGGCAGGTCGGGCAGCATTTTTCGCCGTCGTCCCGGAGCCGCGGGCTGCGGGGACTCCGCACAGACCGATCATCTCTGTCAGCCGCCTCCAGCTCCCGCGGGTTGAACGGGTGCGCTACCTTCCGCTCGCACCAACTGCTGCCATTGTGCATAGGCATCCGGGCCCTGCGCGACCGGGGTCTGCTCCACCAGCACCGTGACGAAATCGCCGAAGTCGCTTCCGAACTGTTCGGCGGACAGTTTCCACGCCGCGCGCATTCCGGGTGATTTCATGAGGAAGCGGACACCGGCGACGTAGCTGTCGAAGGCCTTCTGATCGAGCTGTCCGGCTTGGTGTTGGAGAAACGAATCCTCGGCACTGAGGAACAGCGCACGGCAGATCATCGTCCATTGCGTGAACTCCTCGCGCGTGAGATCCGCATGGCCCGCCGAGCCCTTATGAAACACGCGCGCCAACTCCGGGCTCGCAATGGCAATGGAGCCATGCGAGGTGCGATCCGCCCGCCCCTGCTGCATGATCGCGCGCTGGCTGCGCTCGGTGCTGCGCACCTGCAGGCCGAGATAGATCAGCGAGCCGACCACGGCAACCGATGCCACGGACTGACTCAGGTAGAAGATGTCTTCAAGCGACATGGTTGGCTCCGGTGGCGTCGGGTGGGCCGCAAAAATCTATCACGTGGTAGCGCATGGTCGAGCCGTGTGCCGCGCGGCTTTGTAATGACGACGTCGTTACGCGATGTTAGACTGCACGCGACGCCCCGCACCCGGACCCAGCATGAAAGCCGCCCCCGCCCGACCGCCACGCCGCGAAACCCTCAACCTGCGCATTCCCGCCGCGGAGCGCAACCTGATCGACCGCGCCGCGCTGACCAGCGGCAAGACGCGCACGGATTTCATCCTCGAAGCCGCGCGGCGCGCCGCCGAGGAAGCCTTGCTCGACCATGCCATTCTGGCGATCGATGCGCAGGCCTACGCCAAATTCTTGGCGCGGCTGGACGCTCCGCCGCAACCGAATGCGCGGCTGCGCCGCACCATGCAGACGCGCGTTCCGTGGTCCCGGGGCTGATGCCCTCGGCGCCGGAACCGCTGTCCGCGCGGCACCGACTCGATGACTTCGATTCGGGCGTCGCGTCGCTCGATGACTGGCTGCGCCGTCGCGCCATGCGCAACCAGGCCAGCGGCGCCACGCGCACCTTTGCCAGTTGCGACGGTGATCGCGTGATCGCGTATTACGCGCTTGCATCCAGCGCCGTGGCGGCCATCGCTGCACCCGGACGCATCAAGCGCAACATGCCGGACCCGATTCCGGTCGTGGTGCTGGCGCGCCTCGCTGTTGCGCGCAGCCACCAAAAACAGGGGCTTGGTCGCGCCCTGTTCCAGGACGCCGCCCGGCGCGCGATTCACGCCTCCGCAGCCATCGGCATCCGCGGTCTGCTGGTGCATGCGATTTCCGAGGACGCCAGAGCGTTTTATCTGCGCCTGGGACTCGATCCCTCGCCGCTGGACCCGATGACCCTGATGACCACGATCGCCGATCTGCGAACAGCGCTGACGCCGTAGCGGCTCCTGCTGCGTGGCGCGGATTGCAGTCCCGTCGGGTATGGGCTCACTTCCGGGCTCAGGCCATCACCCATGTCGTTTCGAGCCTGATCGCCTGTGCACGCGCATCCTCCGGCTTGAGGATGCCCTGCGCCACCGCGCGCACGAAGGCCTGGCTTTCGCGCGCGCGCAGCGCGAACAGCGACGCACCGACCTCGTGGGCGACATGGAACAGTAGTTCGCGTTCGTCGGCGGCGTAGTGTTCGCCGGGCCGCTGGCCCACGACGAGGGCGCCGAGCAGGGTGCCGCGCACCATCAGCGGGAAAGCGTAGCCGTCCCGGCCGAGCCGGCTCTGCGTTTCATCGAGATCGAGCTCGGCGTTGCGCGCGCGCAGGCCGACGAAGGCGAGATCATCGACAGCGACCTGCGCGGGCAAGGCCGGCTCGCCCTGCTGGCGGATGCGGACGTAAGTCTCGGCCGTGCGCTCGTACAACGCGACCCGCGGTGCGCCGCCATGGCGGACGATCTGCTCGACGGTCAGATCGAACAGGTTCTCAGGCTGCGTGACGAAGGCGCATTCCTGCGCAAAGCGGCGCAGCGCCGCCTCGGCGCGGTACTGGTGACGGAAGAAGAAGCGCTCGACCACGGCCTCGATGCGCCGATGCACGGTGCTCAGTGCGGCACCCAGGGCGAGCGGCACGGTCAATTCCAGCAGCAGGCCGGCATCGTGGCCGAGCGTGGTGCGCTCGATCAGGCTCTCGAGCAAGGCGAACAGGCCCAGCACCAGGCTGGTGGTTGCGGCGTACACCAGCGCGCGATTGAGCACCACCGAGATGTCCACCACCCGGTGGCGCAGTACCGCATACAGCAAGGCGAGGGCGCCGAGGGTGCTCAACCCGTTGCTCAGCAGCACGGCCACCAAGAAACTCAGCGGCAGCGGCACGTCGTTGAACACCAACCCCAGCACGAACACTACGCTGCCCCACAGCAGCCAGCGCAAGCGCTGGCGTTGCCTGGCATCGGCATGGCGGTGGCTGGTAGCCAGCAGAGCGATCGGCACCAGATAGCTGGCCGGCGGCAGCAGGCCATGCAGTACCTGCATCAGTCCGGCCCAGCCCGCGGCCACCACGGCGATCGGGCCGCCGAGGGTCGTGATCGTCGCAGCACCCAGGACCAGCACGAACAGGCCGCGCCACAGCAGGCGCCGGCGCGGGCCGAGCACGCTGCCGGCGATGGACTCCGCCATGACGTAGAAGCCAATCCCCGCCAGCAGGCTGAAGCCGACGTAGCCGAGCAGGCCGAGCAGGGCCACGCCGTTGCCGCTCGGTGTGAGAAAAGCGCTTGCGAAGGCCAGCGGGGTTGAGGCCAGCGCCCAGAAGGCCAGGCCCCAGGCCGCGCGATCATGGCCGCGCCACAGCGCCAGCAGGGCGATGCCCGCGAACAGGATCAGCCAGTAAAGCGTTACCCAATCGACCCAACTGGCCAGCGCGCCGCGGTAGCCATCGACCGTGCCCACGCTGACGCGAACCTGCGCCGCGCCACGCTGGATCACCAGCAGATAACTCGCCGAGGACGGCAAGTTCGCAGCTTCGCTGGTGACCAGAGCGATGCGCGTGGCCGGCGACTGCGCGGCCAGATCGAGCCGGTCGCCGGCGTGCAGGACCGGCGGCGTGAGGCCTGGGATCGGCGCGATGCGCGCGTGCTGCGCATCCACCCAGCGCACCGTGAACGGCAGTTGCGGCCCAGGCTGAAAGGCACTCCAGCCCGCATAGCCGGTGGCCGCCAGCAGCACGGCCGAGAGCAACAGCAAGACCCCGTAGCGACGAT
>NZ_JBTSRB010000048.1:0-23345 GCF_054637675.1 Metallibacterium sp. | reverse complement strand
GCCGCGGTGCGCGAAGCGCGCGATCGCGTGCGTGTCGCCATCCAGGCCACGCTGTTCGAATATCCGGCGCGCCGCGTGACGGTGAATCTGGCGCCGGCCGATCTGCCCAAGGAGGGCGGACGCTACGACCTCGCCATCGCCCTGGGCATCCTCGCCGCCGGCGGCCAGGTGCCACGCACCAAGCTGGAGCACTGCGAGTTCATGGGCGAGCTGGCGCTGTCCGGCGCGCTGCGCGCGGTCAACGGCGTGCTGCCGGCGCTGCTGCGCGTGCGCGCCAGTGGGCGCAGCGCGGTGGTGCCGCGCGCCAACGCCGCCGAGGCCGCGCTGGTCGAGGATCTCGACGTGCGCGTGGCCGACAGCTTGGCCGATGTGTGCGCGTGGCTGTGCGATCGCGGCGAACTGGATGCCCCGCAGGCCGTCGTGTGGGACGGCGCGGTCGGCGGGCCGGATCTGGCCGACGTGCGCGGACAATTGCAGGCGCGGCGCGCGTTGGAGATCGCCGCGGTCGGTGGCCACCACTTGCTGCTCAGCGGCCCGCCCGGTACCGGCAAGACCATGCTGGCCGAGCGCCTGCCCGGCATCCTGCCGCCGCTGCGCGCGTCCGAGGCGCTGGAAACCCTCGCGGTGTATTCGGTGGCCGGGCAGGACATCCGGCTCGCGCACTGGCGGCGACGGCCGTTTCGCGCGCCGCATCACACCGCCTCGGCGGTAGCGCTGGTCGGTGGCGGTTCGCATCCGCGCCCAGGCGAAATCTCACTGGCGCACCACGGCGTGCTGTTTCTGGATGAGTTGCCCGAGTTCGACCGCCACGTGCTGGAAGTGCTGCGCGAGCCGCTGGAATCCGGGCGCATCGCCATCGCGCGCGCCGCGCGCCGCGCCGAGTTTCCCGCGCAGTTCCAACTGGTGGCGGCGATGAACCCGTGCCCGTGCGGCTATGCCGGCGATCCCGGCGGGCGCTGCCACTGCACGCCCGAGCAGATCGCGCGTTACCGCGCGCGCCTGTCCGGCCCGCTGCTGGATCGCATCGATCTGCAGGTCGAGGTGCCGCGCGTGCCGATGGAAGACCTGATGCAGGCGCGCGCCGCGCGCGACGAGGACAGCGCCACGGTGCGCGCGCGCGTGGTGGCCGCGCGCGAGCACGCCTATGCGCGCGCCGGACGTCCCAACGCCGAGCTGGTCGCGCGCGAGATCGAGCGCGACTGCGCGCTGGGCCCGCCCGAACGCGCCCTGCTGGCGCGCGCCGTGGACAAGCTCGGCCTGTCCGCGCGCGCCTACCACCGCATCCTGCGCGTGGCGCGCTCGATCGCCGATCTGGACGGCGCCGCCGCCTGCGTCGGCCGCGAGCATCTGGCCGAGGCGCTGCAGTTCCGGGGTTTAACGTCGTAAGTGGCACGACCTCGCGCGTGCAATGCCCGAGGCATGCGCGCGGCGATCAGGTTCCGCGTAGCTACGAGTGCCCGGTGCGGCCGCTAATACGATAGTGATGATTGTCCAATTCGACAGGCAGCAGCGCCCAGCGCAGGGCCTGGCCGCAAGCCGGCGCCGGCTGGACGCGACGATATCCCGAGATCGTGCGCAGGCGCCGCGCATCGCGCCACTGCGGCACGGCGAATACCGGCGCCAACTTGTGCACGCGGCCATCCCGGCCGAATGCGACGAGGTACAGCACCAGCGCACGCTGCATGGGGCGGATCCGGATCTGCGAGAACGGTTGCGGCAGGTGCACGCGATGATGCGCATCGACGGGACGCAGGCGGCAGGCCGTGGGCTTCCGGGCCGACGTCAGCATCTGCCGGTACAGGCCGGCCTCGATGCCGGCGTTGTAGCGCAGGATGAACGCATTGGCATCGGCCAGTACCTGCTTGTTCTGCGTCTTCGACAGCATGCCCAGCGTGCGGTGTAGCAGCGAGGCGGGGTATCCGGTGTCCTGCTGCGCGGGGACCGCGTAATGCAGGTACGCCAGCGCCCAGACGTTGGCCTCCAGCGCGTGGCCGCGCCGCACTTCCAGTTCGGCCAGGGCGGGCATGGCCAGCAGGCGGCCCTGGATCGCGGCGTGCTCCAGGTACAGCACGGCCTTGTCGTCATCGCGCGCGAGATGGAAACTGCCGCAGTCGCGGCCGTGCAGGTACAGCGCACCGAACAGGAGCTGGTCCGATGCCTTGCCCTGCAGCGCGGCATGGCGCAGTGATTCGAATCCGGCCTGGCAGGCGTGCGCGCTGCCACGGCCGCTGATCAGCGCGAACTGGTCCGCGTCGCGCAAGGCCTTGGCCGCGTGATTCGCGGCTGTCATCGTGTCCGTCGCGGCCCGTGCGGGTGGTGCCGCCACGGCCGCCACGGCCAGCCCCGCGAGCGCAATGGCCAGCAGTGCGCGCCGCACGCGGTGCATGAATCGTCCGATCACGGAAAGCCCCCCTTATCCATGTTCAGTGCCAATGCATCGAGTAGCGGTGGTCGATGTAGTGCATCGGCTGGATGACCGGGCGCAGGCCGTGGCAACCGGGCGCGGGATTGAAGCGCATGATGGCCAGCGCATAGCGCATCTGGTCCCGCACGTGCCAGTTCGGCAGCACGTTGATGATCGCGTGATCGACGATGCGGCCAGCGGGATCGACGGCGTAGACCATCACCAGCGAGGCCGCGCGCGGTACATGCTTCCAGCGGCCGGGCCTGAAGAAGTCGGGCACGGTGCCCTGCGGTGCGATGCGCCGCGTCAAACAGTCGGCGGACGGGGCGGGCCAGCGCCGGCGCAGGCCGGCCTCGATCCGCGGGCCGTAACGCACCAGCACGCCATTGACGTCGGACAGCAGCTTGGCCTCCTGGGCAGTAGTGAGCTGCTCTTGTGCGTGCGCGATCAACTCGGGCAGGTAGCCTACCGCGCGCTTCTGTGCCGGCCGCAGCCGATGGTGGTAATAAGCCAGCGTCTGCGCCCAGATCATCGCCTGCAGCGGGTGATGGTTCAGCAGCTCGAACTGCGCCAGCGCCTGCATGGCGAACAGGCTGCCGCGGATCGCGGCATTGGCCAGATATTCGTTGGCCAGCGCGGCGTTGTACGGCAACAACGCATGCGGCCGCTGCGGCCCCCACATGTACAGCGAGCCCAGCACGTACTCGGCGAAGGCGTTGCCGTGTTGGGCCAATCGAGTCAGCGCGCCGATCGCCGCGAGACGCTCGGGCTTGGGATGTTTGGCACTGAGCGCGGTCAGCGCGAGCAGGGCGTAGGCGTGGTCCTGCGCCATCGCCGACACCGACCGCGCGGCGGGCTTGGGCAGCAACATCCGAGGTGGGCTCACGGGCGCCGACGTCGGCTGCGCCGGCAGCGCGGTTTGCGCGACGCAAGCCGCGCCCAGCAACAACCCGAGCAACCCGACTCCCCAGCGTGCGCGCATGTCCGTCCCTCGCTCATTCGCCACGTCGCGCACGCTAGGCCACTTGCGCGGCCCGAACAAGCAGGCGCGGCCTACAGTTCGTTTACATCACGCGCGCGGCCGTGGTTGCTCAGCCGTGCGTGCCGGGGCTGCTGCGACTGAATTGCGCCGGCAACGGCGCATAGCGCAGGGGTTTGCCGCAATCCGGCGCGGGTTCGATCTGTGCCCACACGTTGGCCTGCAGCACATGATGCTGTTGCAATTCCAGCTCGGCCATCGCCGCCATCGCAAACACGTTGCCGTGCGTCGCGGCGTTGGATAGATACACATCGGCCAGCGCCGGATCGCGCGGCAGCAGCGCGTGCGCGCCCTGTGGACCCTGGAAATACAGCGCGCCGTGCAGCAACTGCGCGAACGCGCTGCCGTGTTCGGCATCCTCGCGCAATTGCCTCAGCGCAGCCTCGCGCTGGCCATGCGGCGCATGCGCGTCAAGCACTGCGTAAATGGCCGTGCCACCCGGATCGTCCCGCTTCGGCGCAGGCGCCGCCACGAGCAAGGCATTGGCAGCATCCGCGGCAGGTGGTGCAACCGCTGCGGCGGCAGTGCTCTGCGCGCCGAGCACGCTGGCGAGCAGCAAACCAATCGATATGAATCCTCAGCGTGCGCGCATGTCCTCCCCTTGCTCATTCGCCACGCTGCGCACGCTAGGCCGTGACCGCGACCCGAACAAGCAGACGCGGCCTACAGTTTGTTTGCAGCGCAAGGCGCGCAGGCTTCGCTTGTGACGCAGCGGGTGCGGGCGTCAACGCGGGCCGCGTTGCAGCAGCCACAGGCGGATGAATTTCTGGCGCGCGTAATTGGCTTCGAGGTAGGCGTAAAACAGACCGCGCCAGCCGTCCAGAAAACCGCCGCGCAATACATAGCCGCGCAGAAAACGCCAGGTCGGATTCAGCACGATGTTGGCGATGCGCGCGCGGCGTCCGCTGTGCTGCATGTGCTCGGCCATCAGCCGCGCATAGCGTTCGTAGCGCGCGAGCTGATCGTCCAGCGAACGATAGGCCTCGTGCAACAGATCGCCGTGCAGCAGCGCGACCGCGCCGTCGACCTCGACGTGTTCGTGGATCTCGCGCGCACCGTGAAAACCGCCGTGACGACGATCGAAAAGGCGCAGCACGCGATCGGGGTAGGCGTTGCCGTGGCGCAGGAATTCGCCTAAGTAGCGCGTGGCGCGCGCGCAACGGTAACCGTGCGCGGCGGCAAAACCACCCGCACGCGCCGTTTCGATGGAGGCGCGCAGCGCCGGGCTGACGCGCTCGTCGGCATCGACGAACAGAATCCAGTCGTGACGCGCTTGTTGCACGGCAAAGTCCTTCTGCGCGCGGTAGCCGTCGAAGACACGGGTGAACACACGCGCGCCGTGCTGCGCGGCAAGCTCGCGCGTGGCATCCGTGGAGCCGGAATCGACCAGCACGATGTCGTCGCAAAAATCCAGCGCGGCAAGGCATGCGCCGATGCGGTCGGCCTCGTTGTAGGTGATCACGCAAGCGGAAATCGCGGGGCGGCTCATGGCAGGGGCGGGCGCGGCGGCAGTGCGCATCATCGCAGCATGGCGGCCGCATGGCAGCGTTATGCTGGCGCCATGCAGGAATGCAGCGGACACGATCAGCGCTGGATCGCCCACCGCGGCGGCGGCGATGCCGCGCCCGAGAACACCCTGGCCGCGTTTCATGCCGGCTACGCGGCCGGTTTTCGCGCCTTCGAGTGCGATGTGCGGCTCAGCGCCGACGGCGTGCCGTTTCTGCTGCACGACGACACGCTGGCGCGCACCACCGACGCGCGCGGCGGGGCGGCGGGGCGACGCTGGGCGGATTTGCGCAGACTCGATGCGGGCGCATGGTACGGCGCGCGTTTTCGCGGTGAGGCGCTGGCCAGCCTCGATGCCGTGCTCGATTTCGCCGCCGCCCGCCGCGTCTGGCTCAATCTCGAACTGAAGCCCGCGCCCGGCGCCGCGGCGCGCACCGGCGTGGTGGTGGCGACGCGCGTGGCGCGCTGGCTGCGTGAACATCCGCGCGTACCGGCGCCGCTGTTGTCCTCGTTCTCGCCGCGGGCGCTGCGCGCGGCGCGCGGCGCGCTGGCGCAGCGGCAAACCCAACTGCCGCTGGCGCTGCTGTGCGCATACTACGACGCGCGCGTGCCGCGCAGCGCTTGCGCGCTGGGTGCGAACGCGCTGCATCTGCACTGGCGCGCGCTTACCGCGGCGCGCGTGCGCGCCATCCACGACGCCGGTCTGGCGCTGCGCGTGTACACCGTCAACCGCGCGCCCACGGCCGCGCGCTTGCTGGCGGCGGGCGTGGAAGGCATATTCACCGATCGCCTCGAACTGCCGCTGCGCGTCAACGCTTGAACCCCGCGCCGCTACACTGCACGCTCAGTGCAAGGGCCGTCCCGTGAACCTGAGCTATCGACGACTGGAAACGCTGCGCGCGCTGTGGCCCTGGGCGCCGCTGTGGCTGGCGCTGGCGCTGCTGGCCATTTTCGCGCACGGGCCCATGCCGATGCATTCCACGCGCACCCTCGGCGTGGCCTGGGACATGTGGCAACACGCCAGTTACATCGTGCCGATGCTCAATGGCGCGCCTTACAGCGACAAGGCGCCGTTGCTGTACTGGCTGTTTTTCGCCGGCTGGAGCATCGGCGGGGTGAGCGATTTGTGGCCGCGCCTGCTGCTGGTACTGATCGGCCTGACGCAGTTGATCCTGGTGCAGGCGCTGGCGCGGCGTCTGTTTCCGACGCGGCCGTGGATCGCGCGCAGCGCGCCGTGGCTGCTGGGCGCGCTGACCTATGGATTCCTGTTCGATCTGCAGATCATGTACGACGGCCTATTGGCGGTGTGGGTGCTGCTGGCGCTGCTGGCGCTGCTGCCCAGTCCGCGCCGCGAGGCGCCGCGCTTCGTACTGTTCGCGCTGGCGCTTGGTCTGGGCCTGCTGACCAAGGGTCCGGTGATGTTGCTGCACGTGGGCCTGGTGTGGCTGCTAGGGCCGTGGTGGCAGCCGTGGGCGCGGCAGCATCGCGGCGCTTGGTATGGGCGCGGCGCGCTGGCGCTGCTGGTGGGCATGCTCATGCTGCTGGGTTGGGCGCTGCCGGCGGCGTGGCTGGGCGGTCCGGCATACCGCGAGCTGCTGCTGTTCCAGCAGACCGCCGGGCGCGTGGTCGATGCTTTCGCGCATGCGCGGCCCATCTGGTGGTACGTGCCGCTGCTGCCGTTGCTGTTGTTTCCGTTTGCGCTGTGGCCGCGCGCATGGAGCGCGCTGGGCAGCCTCGGGCATCCGTTCGAGCCGGGGCAGAAATTTCTGATCGCGTGGCTGGCGCCGGTGTTCGTGACGTTCTCGCTGGTCAGCGGCAAGCAGGCGTATTACCCGCTGCCGGAGCTGGGGGGACTGATCCTGCTGCTGGCGTTCGCGTTGGCGCGCCAGCGCGAACGTCATCCCGCGCGCGAACACAACGCCTGGCTGGGGCCGTGGCCGCTGGCCGTGTTCAGCCTGCTGCTGGGCGTGCTGCTGTTCGCGCTGCCGCGGCTCAGCGCGCGCGGTGATCTGGCGCACGATTACGCGCTGCGCGCGGTGGCCGTGCACAGCCCCAGCTTTGGCGTGGTGTTCGTGCTGCTGGCTGGCTGGCTGCTGCTGCTGCGCGGGCGCGGCGAATTGCGCCGTGTCGCGGTGGCCGGGCTGTTTGGCGTGGTCGCGGCCAATGCGCTGTTCACGCTGACGCTGTGGCGCGATTACGACCTGCGTCGGCTGAGCACGCTGCTGGCGCAGGCGCAGACGCACGGTGTGGCCATCGGCAATGTCGGCATGTACGAGGGCCAGTATCACTTTCTCGGGCGGCTGCAAAAACCCATCGCCGCGCTGGAGGATGGCGCGGCACTCAACGCCTGGCTGAACGCGCATCCGACAGGCTGGGTGCTGGCTTATCCGAGCACGCTGGATGCCGATGCGCGCCGTTACGCGCTGTACGCACAACGCTTCCGCGGCGTGTGGGTGGTGCTGTGGCCGGCGCGCACGCTGGCCGCGCTGCGCGCCGGCCACGAGCCGCCCGCGGGCAGCGGTCCGACCCTGGTCGTGCCCGGTGCCGGCGATGCCACCCCGCATTGATGCGGCGCTGACGGCGCGCATCGCCGCGCTGCGCGCGCAGCGCGATGGCCCGCGCGACGGCGCGCTGCTGCGCTGCATGCTCGGACAAACGCTGAGCGTCGCGGGCGAGCACGCCGCGGCGATCGATGAATTCGAACGCGCGCTGGTGTTCGACGCGCGCTACAGCGCGGCGTGGAAGTTTCTCGGACGCGCGCTGCTGGATGCCGGCCGCCAGGACGCCGCCGCCAACGCCTGGCGGCAAGGCATCGCCGCGGCCGAGATGCGCGGCGACGTGCAGGCCGCCAAGGAAATGCGCGTATTCCTCAGGCGCATTGAACGCAGCGCCGGCTAGCGGCAACGATCAGCGCGGTACTGTTCAACAGCAGGCGCGGCCTCAGCCGCGCGTCATCGTTTGCAGGCCAGCGCGTCTCAGCCGAGCAGGGCGGCGATATAGCGGCGCTCGAACCAGCGCTTGGCGGGATGCAACAGGCGCGCGCGCAGCAGCAGGCTGCGCTTTTCGGTGCGATACACCAGCGTGCCGCCATCAAGACTGTCGACGATGCAGATCAACTCGGCCGGCGCGGTTTGCTCGGGCGCCTTGCCGGCCAGCTCGTCGAGCAGATTCGCCGCCGCCGCCGTGCCCTGCAAGTCAGCCATGTGCGCCTGCTTGGGCATCCAGTCGGGGCCGGCATGGCTGCCGGCATCGCCGACCACGTAGGTCTGCGCGAAGCCGGGCACGCGCAACTGCGCGTCGGCCTGCACGAAACCGCCGGCGCTCAGTGGCAGGCCACTGTCCTGCACCCAGGCTGGGCCGGTCAGGCCGGGCATGAACAGGATCAGATCGGCGGCGATGCTGCCGCCCTCGGTATGCACCGCGCGCTCCTCGAATTTCACCAGCTTGTGGCCGAGGTGGGTTTCGATGCCGCGGCGCTGCATCTCGCGCAGCAGGCCCTCGACGGCGCGCGCGCCGAGGCGCGCGCCGGGTTTGGCCGCCGGCGCGAAGAACACCAGGCGAAAGTTGCCACGCTGACCACTGCGGCGCAGCCAGGTTTCGATGCCGAACAGCAGCTCGAACATCGGCCCGCCGCGCACCGCGGCTGGCTCGCTGGGATTGCCGGCGAAGCCGCACGCGATGCTGCCGCCGCTCATGCCCTGCAGGCGCGCATGGATCGCCTCGGCCGCCTCGATGCCCTCGCAAATCGTCAGCGCGTGCTCGATGCCTGGCGGCTTTTTGATGTGGCGCGCGCCGCTGGCGATGATCAGGCCATCGTTGTCCAGCGTCTGGCCGTCCTCGGTGAGCACGCTGCGGCCGCCGTTATCCAGGCCGCGTGTGCGGCCGGCGACGAAGCGCACGTTGTGGCGCGCGAAGAAATTCTGCAGCGGCACGCGCAGCGCATTGCCGCGGCGCAAACCGGTAGGCACCCAGATCAGGCTGGCGTTGTAGATCAACTCGGGCTTGGGCGCGAGCACGCTGATCGGCACGCGTGCGTCGCGCTTGCGCAACGCGCGGATGGCGCTGACCGCGCCGAAACTGCTGCCGATGAGGGTGATGCCGGACATATGCCGCTCCCTGTGCGCCTGAAATTGGACAGCAGGATTCTGCACTGCCGCGGATGAATGCAAGTGCGCGCGCCTGCGGTAGGGCGCCGCGATGGACGGCGCACGCGCTCAGAAATCCTTGCTCAGGCCCAGGTAATAGCCGCGTCGCGGTCCGTACTGCGGCGCGCCCACGCCGATGCCCGAGCCGTCACGCAGTGCGTACACACGGTCCAGCGCGTTGATCACGGCGAGACGCGCGTGCACCACGCCGAAGCCCGGCAAATCGAAACTGCGCGCCGCGCTCAGATTGAGCTGGAAATACGCGGGCAGGGTTTCGGTGTTGGCGAAGCCGGCGCGCAAACCCGTGCCATAAAGATAGTCGAAGCCCAGCGTGGTGCCATCGTGCAGGCGGTAACTGGCGCCACCCGACGACGTGTAGCGCTGCGCGTGGTCCAGCGCGATCCAGTGGCTGGCGATAAAGGCCAGCTCATCGGCCGCGAAGTTATACTGGCCCGAGGCCACCTGCTTGCCCTGGGCGACGTTGCCGGCCAGGTTGAAATAGGCGCGCAGCGGACCGTTCTGCCAGTTGGCGCTGAACTCGATGCCACGGTTGCGGCCGTAGCGGTAGTTGAAGTCGGAGAAGACCAGCGCGGTGCCGAACTGGCCTTCGTCCAGCAGATTGCGTGCCTGGCTCAGGTAGGCGTCCAGCCCCAGGGTGAGCTGCGCGCTGGGCCGCCACTGCACGCCGAGGTCGTAGTAATTGCTGCGCATGGCACGCGCATTCGTGTTGACGTCGGTGGGCAGTGCGTTGGTCGTGCCCTGGAACAGGGCGATGTCGGTGGCGGCGATCAGTTCGGTTGCCGGCGGGGTGAAATAGCGCGCGTAGCCGACGTGCAGCGTCCAGTCGTCGTCGACCTCATAGACCATGCCCAGGCGCGGACTGAGCTGGCTTTCGGCCAGATACCCGCCGATGCGGTCGTAGCGCAGGCCGCCGTTGAGGGTCAGCGCGTCACTGGCGCTCCACTGATCCTGTACATACAGCGAGGTGGTGCGCGCGGTCAGGCGGTTGTTGTCGGTGATGCTGATCGGCACGTTGCTGCTGGGATTGCCGCTGGCATCGGTGGGAAACACCAGGGAGCTGTTGTCCTGCACGCCACGCTGGAAATCAGCGTAAACGCCATAGCGCAAGGTGTTGCTTGATCCCAGCGGCGTGGCGAAATCCGCCTGCAACGTGCTGGCGCGGTTGCTGCGACCCACGTTCGAGGCGACGCCGTTGTAGATCAGATCGCCGATCGCATCGGGCGTGAAATCGACCTGGCTGTAGCGCTGGCCCGCGGCGATCTGGTAATCGGTGGCGCCCAGCTTGCCCAGCAGGCTGACGATGGCGAAGCGGGTCAGCTCGCGCTGGCGCTCATTGAGGTCGGCCGAGGGGTAGTCGTTGACGCCGGCGAGGCTGTAGACCGGTGCCTGGTCCGGATTGTCGGGAATCTGGAAGCGGTTGTTGGTCACGCCGGCCAGCACGCTGATGCGCGCGCTGTCGTTGAGCAGATACGACAGCGCGCCGAAGCCCTTGCCCTGCCAGGTCTTGTCGTGGATGGCCGCGCGCGTGGGAACTGGGTTTTCGATGCCGAGGTCATTCTTCAGGTAATCGCCGGAGAAGAACCAGCTCCAGCGACCGCTGTGGCCATGCAGGCTGAGCCACGGTTCCAGGGTGCCGTGGCTGCCCGCGGTCACGCCGACGCTGCCGCCGTTGCCAAGCTGTGCGCCGGAGCGCGTGCGGATATCGATCACACCCGCGGTGCGCAAGCCATATTGCGCCGGCAGCGCGCCAGTCAACAACGACACGCTGTGGATCAGGCGCGTGTCCAGCGTCTGGCCGAAGCCGGAGATGCTCTCCGGCAGGATGATGCCGTCGATGCGGTATTGCAGATTGGCGTGATCGCCGCGCACGTGCAGTTCGCCGTAGGAATCCTGCACCACGCCCGGCGCCTGCAGCAGCACTTGGTTCAGCGGCGTGGATTCACCCAGCGGCATGCTGGCGATGGCCTGGCGCGTGAACACGTACAGGCTGCTGCCGGTGGACGGGGAGAGCTGGTTGCGCGCCTGATCCAACACCGCGTTGACGGTGACCGTGGCCAGTTGCTTGGGTTCGGCGGTGGTGTCAGCGGCGCTGTCCTGGGGGCTGAGGGGACTGACCAGGGCCAGCAGCAGCGCGGCGGAAAGCGGTGAGCGTGTCAGGCGGCGCTGACGCAGGGCAAAGCGATGCATCGGGAAACTCCTGCATTGATGTTACACAATAACATAGTGTAACCGGACCGTATGGCGCGCGGCATTGAGCTTGTTTCGTTCGTCGTGTCGCCTGTCGGCCAATAGACACTGCGGTCACGCTCGGGACTTCCGGCTTATCTATCCGGCGCGCCCTTGGTATGTCAGCGCACAGACGCGCCAGCGCCGCAAGCGCAACCTGCATCGTGACATCGCCGCGACGCGGCAGCATGGATGCGCTCCGACATCTCCAATGCAACGCTCCTCCCCCATTCAATCCATGGAGCGCTGATCGAACGCAGCGACAACGCTATGCCGTGGTCATCGCGACTTTCCCATCCTCGCAACGAGGGTCTACCCGACGGAGTCAACGCAATGAGCAATCAAAACCACGACGCACCCTACAAGTCCAACCCTGGCAACCGCGACAAGCAGGAGTCCGGGCAGCACGAAAAGTCCGGCACTGACAAGCACCGTGACGGCCAGAAGGCCTTCGAGTCAAGACCACCAATTGGTTGGCCATCCACAAGCACGTGGACGACACCGGCCTGGTGACCTGCACCAATGGAACGTCCATGCACGTGAAGATCACCGCGCAAGGCGTGGGCCTCACCGCCGGCAAGTCACGCATCGACAATGGCGTTGGCACCTTCACCGACGTGCATACCATTGACGACGTGCTGGGCTCGTACGCACAGGGCGAAGTCAACGCCGGCCCGGTGAAATCAGGCTCCGCGCAAGTCCTGACCAAGGGTACGGTCTCGCTGGCGCTGGCGGGTTCAGGCCAGGGTATCGATCTAAGCTCGTACTTTATTGTCGGAAAACAGATGGGTTTGCGGTGCAAGCAGATCAGGCTTTGAACAACAGGCCGGGCGAGGCGTTCGCGAACCCGGACCCGGATCGCCGCGCGCTGTGGCGCGGCGCAGAATGTTCGTTACGGCATCGGGTTGATGGTAGCCGTGGCGATCGGCGTCGCGCTGGTGTTGCCGGGCGCGTTCAGTGCGCGCTGCAAGGCGACGCGGAAAGCCTGGAAGCGCGACAACTCGCTGCCGTCCAACTGCACCGGGGTCACCACGGCCGGCAGCAACTTGACCGGATTGGCCTGCGGCGTGACGGCGGCGGTCTGCGCCTCGATGCGCAATGGATCGATGCGCTTGCCGTGCTCCCAGATCTCGAAGTACAGATGCGGCCCCGTGGACAGCCCGGTGCTGCCGACATAACCGATCACCTGCCCGGCGTGGACCATCTCGCCATCGTGCAGGCCGCGCGCGTAGCGCGACATGTGGCCGTAGCGGGTGACCAGATCCGGGCCGTTGCGCAGCTCGACCATCTGTCCGTAATAACCGTGCCAGCCGAAGAAATCCACGCGCCCGGAGGCCACGGCGTGGATCGGCGTGCCCATCGGTGCGGCCAGATCGACGCCCTTGTGGAACTCGGGGATGTGCAGCACCGGATTGATGCGCCAGCCCCAGCCCGAGGTCAGCCGTGCCGAGGGCACCGGCATGACCAGCGCGATCGGCATCAGGCCCTGGCCGTCGGAATCGGCCAGCACGGTGTCGCCATGCGCGTCGCGGAAGCGATACAGCGTGTGTTCGCGGCCGGCGTCGTACACCGTCAGGCGCACCAGATCGGGTTCGCGCACGCCGGGCTCGCGAATGAACAGCGCATCCACCAGTGTCCCCGGCGGCAGCGGTTGCGGCAAATTGCTGTCCACATGCAGCCATTGCTTGACGGCGCTGGCCATCACCGGGTCGAAATGGCGCGCTTCGAGTTCGGCGGTGAGCGAATGCGCCACCATGAAACTGATGTCCTCGGGCGTACCCCGCGGCAGGATCGGCGTTTGCGCGGATACCGGCGCCTTGTCGGCGGTCGAGGTGAGCACCGCGGCCAGCAACTGGCCGCCCTCGCCCACCGGGCCGTTGCGCGCGATGTTGCGCGCTGGCGCCCCGCCCACGCCCCAACCCAGGACGAGGCCGCGGAAATGACGGTCCTTGTGCACGATGCGCACGCCGACCAGATGGTGGCCGCCGTGCACGGGGACGAGGCAGGCTTCGATGTGGTCGCCAGCGCGCAACGTACTCAGCGGCATGCGCTGCGCGATCTTCTGGCCCCAGACGAAGGCATCGCTGCGGGTGACGCCCCAGTGCGCGAACACGCCATCAAGCATTTCGCCCTGGCCCAGTATGGTGCTCACCGGCTGGCAGGCGAATGCCTGCGCACTGACGGCGAGCGTGAACAACAGCAGACCGGCGACGGCGCGGCGAATGGTGCGCATCGGAGCATCCTCGACTGAAACCGAACGAAGCCGCGCAACGTGCCGCGAATCAGGGCGATGGCGGTGCGGCGTGTCGTTCCTTATAGCCGGCACTCGTTAGACCGGCGTTAGATCACGCCGCTTTCACGCCTTACCAATCTGTACGATTTCGTATGTACTGGGCAGTACATTTTTCCGGATGCGCGGCGGCGGCGCACCGATGTCAGCGTGGACGCGGTTTGTTGCTGCACCGCAAGCGTGCAGCCGGCGCGCGCACGCGCTCAGCGCGAGGAGACGTATTTCTCGCGGCGGATGTGCTGGATCGGCAAGCCCGCCAGCTTCAGCGCCTCGAAAGACTGATCGACCATGTTCGGGTTGCCGCACAAATAGGCGATGTCGCCACTCGGATCAGGCGTCAGCTCGGGCAGCATGCTTTGCACGTAGCCGAGGCGATCATGAGCGCGCGGTTGCGCGCGCGCGCCGCGGCTGAAGCAGGGTACGAAGCGGAAGCCCGCATGCGCGGCGGCGAAAGCCTCGAACTCGGCGCCATACAGCAGCTCGGATTCGCTGCGCGCGCCATACAGCAGCACCGCCTCGACGCCACGCGCCCGCATCTGCGCGGCCAATTGCGGCAGCATCGCGCGGTACGGCGTGATGCCGGTGCCGGTGGCGATCAGCACATAGCGGCGGTTGGCATCCTGCTCGCCCAGCACGAAACGCCCGTAAGGGCCGCTGGCCTCGACCGTGCCGCCGTCTTCCAGATGCGTGAACAACGCGCTGGCGGCGCCACCCGGCACGTAGCTGACCGCGATCTCGATCAGATCCACGGCAGCGCCATGACGCGCGGCCACCGTGGCCACCGAGTAGCTGCGCTTGGTCGGTTTGCCATCGGCGTAGGCGAAGTGGATTTGCAGAAATTGCCCAGGCGTGAACGCGAACGGCTGATCATCGGTGCGCGCGAAGGCGAGGTGGCGCACGCTGGGTGCGAGCATGCGGCTCTGCGCCAGGCGCAGGGTGAAGTGCTGGGTCATCGGCGATGCGCAGTTGGGTGGGTTGCCGCGGGGGAAGCGCTGCGTGCGCGCGGAGGCGACGGAACGCGGATCATGCGCCCATATACTAGCGCCTTGTCTTTTGGCTCATGCCCATGAACGCGATCCCCGCGCTCGATCTGCGCGCGCTGCGCAAAACCTATCCCAACGGCGTCGAAGCGCTCAAGGGCATCGATCTCAAGGTCGAGGCCGGCGACCTGTTCGCGCTGCTCGGCCCCAATGGCGCCGGCAAATCGACGCTGATCGGCATCCTCGCCTCGCTGGTCAACAGCACCGGCGGCGAAGCGCGCGTGTTCGACGTTTCCGTGCAGCACGAGCGCAGCCGCGCCATGGCGCTGATCGGCGTGGTGCCGCAGGAATTGAACCTCAACCAGTTCGAGAAGCTGTTCGACATCTGCGTCAACGAGGCCGGTTTCTACGGCGTGCCGCGGCATATCGCCAAGCAGCGCGCCGAGAAGTACCTCAACGAGCTGCGCCTGTGGGACAAGGCGCAGCAGCCGGCGCGCAATCTCTCCGGCGGCATGAAGCGCCGCCTGATGATCGCGCGCGCCATGATGAACGAGCCGCGCGTGCTGATCCTGGATGAGCCCACCGCCGGCGTGGACATCGAGATCCGCCGCTCGATGTGGCAGTTCGTGCGCCAGATCAACCGCGAAGGCGTCACCGTGATCCTCACCACGCACTATCTGGAGGAGGCCGAAAACCTGTGCCGCAACGTGGCCATCATCGACCACGGCCGCATCATCGAGCACACCACGGTCAAGGCGCTGCTGACCCAGATCGATGTGGAAACCTTCGTGCTCGATCTGGTCGCGCCGTGCACGCAGCAGTCGCTACCGCATATCGAGGGCCTGAACCTGCGGCGCATGGACGAATCCACGCTGGAGGTCGAGCTGCCACGCGGCCGCGACCTCAACACCTTGTTCGCCGCGTTGACTGGCGCCGGACTGGTGGTGCGCTCGATGCGCACCAAGTCGAATCGTCTGGAAGAACTCTTTTTGCGCCTGACCGGCGGCACGGAGCGCGCGGCATGAACGCCTACGAGCAGTGGGTGGCGTTCCACACCCTGATCCGCCGCGAAGTCATCCGCATCGTGCGCATCTGGGGGCAGACGCTGATGCCGCCGGCGATCACCATGACGCTGTACTTTTTGATTTTCGGCACGCTCATCGGCAGCCGCATCGGCGCAATCCACGGCTACACCTACATGCAATACATCACCCCCGGCCTGGTGATGATGAGCGTGATCACCAACAGCTACGGCAACGTCACCAGCTCGTTCTTCGGCGCCAAGTTCGGGCGTTACGTCGAGGAAATGCTGGTCAGTCCGATGCCACCGCGGGTGATCCTCGCCGGCTACATCGGCGGCGCGATGCTGCGTGGACTGATGGTGGGCGTGATCGTGCTGGGCATTTCGCTGTTTTTCACCAGCCTGCACATCGTCAGCATCTGGGTGACGATCAGCAGCGTGGTGCTGACCACGGCGATCTTCTCGCTGGCCGGCTTCATCAACGCCATGTTCGCGCGCAAGTTCGACGACATCGCGCTGGTGCCGACCTTCGTGCTCACCCCGCTCACCTATCTCGGCGGCGTGTTCTATTCGGTCGACCAGTTGCCGCAGCCGTGGCGCGATATTTCGCACGCCAATCCGATCTTGTACATGGTCAGCGCCTTCCGCGACGGCATGCTCGGTGTCGGCGACATCGCGCTGCTGCCGGCGTACGCGGTGATGCTGGTGCTGTTCGTGGCGCTGGGCATCATCGCCGAACGCCTGCTGCACCACGGCCGCGGGCTGCGCAGTTGATGGCGGACTGTTCCCCGCGTCCACCAGCCGGGGCTTGCCTTACAGGTGCGCGCGGCGATCCGCCAGCAGCAACTCGGCGGGCAGCGCCGCGGCGGCCAGGCCACGCGCGAACAGCATGGCCTGGAAGCGCTCGCCCATGGCCTCGGGCAGCATCAGGCGCTTGATCTCCTGCGCCAGCGCATACAGCCCGGCGGTATCCTGCCCGGCCGCCGCCTCGGCGTGCACCTGCTCCAACCCCGCCGCCAGCAGGAACTGACCTTGCGGCACATAGGCCGCCAGATCCAGGCCCGCGCCCTGTCCGGCTTCGGCCAGCGCGCTGAAATCGACACTGGCGGTCAGATCCTGCAGGCCGGGATGGAAGAACACATCATCGTGCACGTGGTGCCGATAGAACGCGCGCAGCGTGCCGTTGGCGCGCTGCGGCAGGTAGTACTCGGCACGCGGGTAGCCGTAATCCACGAACAGCGCCAGCCCGGTCGCGAGCGTGCCGGCCACGGCCTGCATCCAGTACGGCAATTGCGGCAGCAGTTCCGAGCGATAACCATCGGCGAATGGCTGGCCCAGCGCGCGTTCAAGATGACGCGCGGCGGCAGACGTCAGCGCATCGGCCGGGCGGTCCACGCGCATGAAGGCACCGGCGCCATCCAGCGCCACGTGCTCCTCGTACACCTCGCCGCCGCGCACGGTGAAGCGCGTGGCCGGTAGCGCGTCCAGCACCTCGTTGGCGAACAGCACGCCGCGCCAGGGCTGCTCGGGCGGGCGCTCGATCCACTCCAATCGGGCGAACAGCGCGGCAGGCAAGCGCGCGCGCAGCCGCGTCTGCTGGCGCGCGCGCAGCTCGGCGCTGGGTTCCAGCATCAAATAACGCGCCGGCAGCGCGCCGCGCGACGCCAATGCCAGCAACACGTGTTCGGCGAAGGCGCCGCTGCCGCCGCCCAGTTCCAGCCAGTCGGCCTGCGCGCCCAGCAGCAGCAATGACGGCGCCAGCGCGCTGGCCACGCAGCGCGCGAAGATCGGCCCCAGCTCGGCGCTGGTGACGAAATCCCCGGCCGCGCCGAACTTGCGCGCCCCGGCGCTGTAATAACCCAGCCCCGGCGCGTACAGACAGCGCTCCATGAACGCGTGAAACGGCATCGGCCCATGCGCGGCGATGGTCTCGCGCAGCAGCGCGGTCAAATGCGCCGAATGCGCGAGTGCATCGGCATCGGGTGCGGGCAGGTCGGCGGGCTGCATGCTGCGTGATCCTTGAGCGACAGCCGGCAAGCCTACATGCGCCGGCGCGTGCGCATGCCGCGCTCGGCATGACAAACACCATCGAGATGTAGATCTGGCGCGTGCCGTTGCCGGTCGGCGGAAGCCATCATTTGCTCAAGTACAGCCTGTACTACGGACGTGGCGGCGGGCGGATCGTGGGCTATGACAACGAGCCTGGCAAAGGCGATCATCGCCATCTGCGCGACGTGGGGATGCCCTATACCCTCACCACCGTCGAGCAGTTGATGGTCGACTTCAGCGCCGATGTGCAACGCGAACGAGGGCAACAACCATGAAGAAGCCCATCACCATTCATGTCAATGATTCGCTGCAAGCCATGGGCGAGCGCTTCGCGGATGCGTGGCATCGCGCCGAGGCTGGCCAGGAGATGGCCGAAACGCACATCGGCTTCGTCGAGCTGGAAGCCATGCTGTCGGCCCTGACCCCCAAACGCATGGAATTGCTGCGCGCGCTGCATGCTCATCCGGCCAAGGATGTGATGACCTTGTCCAAGGCGCTCGGCCGCGACTACAAGCGCGTACACCAGGACGTTCGTGAGTTGAGCGCCACGGGCCTGGTGGTGAAAGGTCCGCGCGGCGTGTGCGTCCCCTACGACGTGGTTCATGCCGAGATGAAGCTGTAGAAGCGGAATCAGGGAACTTCGGCGCCGGCAGCGAAGCGAGATGCGTCGCTGCCAAGTCGATGTTCCTTGCATGCTTATCCGGTTGACACACTTCGCGAGCCAAACGTCATCGGTGATCGTGGTCTCCAGGATCTCCCAGTGCCAGCTCTGCAGGGGGGTTGCCGTGTCCCACGTCGTGTCATCCGTCCGCCGGATGACGTGCTCATGCTTAAGTGTGTCAACCGGATAAGCATGGTTCCTTGAACGAGATCAGTATGATGGTTGGAATCGACCCTGGACGTTGCACGACCGCCAAGCAAGCTTTATGTTGCGCCCAACTAGGCTAATTTGGGCGTTCAACATGGCGACCCCCGCACTGATCAAGCTGGACAATCTGCGCATGCTCGCCGAGGCCGGCTCGGTTCGGGCAGCGTCCATCATCGGCCAACGCGGCGGCTACGCCGTCGTCGCTCAAGTCGGCATGCAGACCCGTACGCTCGCGACCAAGTACAACCGCGTTCGCATGTTCGGCAGCGCCGATGCCGCGGCCAAGCTTTTGCGCGAAGCGGGCATTGGTCAGACAACGCTCGACCTGACCCACTACGAGCCGGGCCGGCTGCGTGCTGCGCGCCCGGACGTGGTCTTGCGCACTCGGCGAGCCAATGCAGCGCTGGAGTACGACACGTGGTTTCGTGGCGAAGTACGCAAGTCCCTCGACAAGATCGAACGTGGCGCGGCCATCTGGCACGACCACGATGAAATGTTCGATCGCCTGGAGGCGTATGCCGCGAAGCGGGTCGCCGAGCGTGACGCAGTCAAGCCGCCAAAGGCGCGACGCCGTGCGCATGCGCTACGAGGATGAGGCAGAAGAAGATCTGCGCAAGGCGATCGATTTTGGCATCGAAAACGATCTGCCGGATCCAGTGGAGTTTGTGGTTCAGTTGCGCGAGCGCATCAAGACGCTGGCCACCCAGCCCAAGAGCAGTAAACAGGGGCGCCAGCCCGGAACACGGGAATGGCCGCTGGCCGGCACGGTGTACAACGTGGTCTATCGCGTAGCGGAGGATGAAATCCAGGTGCTGCGCGTGATGCCACCGTGGACCACGACAGCGGCGTGTCGTTGGTCGGAATGAAGCGATAAAGCGGCCAGTTATCACCTGCGCCGACTTGCGGATTGCACGAGTTCTATCAATCATGCACAATCAAGGCGCGCAATTAACCCCAGATTGATAGATGAGCTTACCATGCACAGCATGACCCTGGAGCAGCTACGCGCCACGGTCAACGCCGGCGGCGTGACGGGTGTGACCCTGAAAGGCCAGGGCGGCGGCTTCTTCGTTGAAATCGCCACCCGCAGCGGGCAGGACGCCTTTTTGGTGAAGGCCCGCAGCACCGAACCGCGCCGCTTCGGCAATCCCACCTCTGCGCTGATCGTGCTGCGTGACGTGGGCATTGCCGTTGCCCAACTCGACGCGACCAACTGGAACCCCGGCCAAAAGAACATGACCCGCAGCCGGCGAAACCGCGCCGAGGCCATGCGCGCAGCGCATGAAGCCGCAGCCTATAACCAGTGGCTGGCCGCAGAGGTTCGAGCGTCCATTGACGACCCGCGCCCGAGCATCCCGCACGATGAAGTCATGGCCGAGATGGACGCCGACATTGCCGCCCTGCCGGGCGCCAACAGAAAACGCGCGTGACGGCCAAGCCGTACCACATTGAATGGCGAGCGATGGCCCGCGACGATTTGCGCGCGATCGTCCACTACATCGGCAAAGACAACCCGGCGCGAGCCAAGAGCTTCGGCAAGGAGCTGCGAGACAAGACCAAACCGCTTGCGCAGCATCCAGAACTAGGCCGCACGGGGCGGCCGGGCTTGCCCGACTGGCTGCGCGAGCTGGTCGTGCAGCCGAACTACATCGTCTTTTATCGTCTGCTGACCGAGGTCCGCACCGTGCAGATTTTGAGTGTGAAGCACGCGGCGCAACAGGTGCCGTGATTATCAACCCGGCGCGCCAGACGCCTGTCTTTAGCGGTAAAAGAAAGGGCCAGCATCGCTGCCGGCCCAAGTCTCACACGGAGTCTGCTGATATCAGAAGCGGTAGTTGAAATCAACGTAGTACGAACGACCGTAAATGTTGTAGGCGCCGTAGTCGTAATATGGCCAGAAGGTAAAACTTCTGTCCAAGGGTGGCATGGCGTTGAACAGGTTGTTCACGGTCAACGCCACGCTGGCGTCTGTGCCAATGTCGTACTTGACGGTTGCGTTGTAAAGTATCCAAGGCGGCATGCGTCCAGCGCCGTAGGTTTGATAAACGGTCGGGTTAGCGTAAGCGGCGAAATTCGGCAGCTTGCCATATCGAATACCAGTCAGTGCCGTGGTCCAATTCTGGATATTCCAAGCCAATGTGCCGGTGAGGATGGTTTTGTACTCCGGACCCAGCGCAGAACCGCCCTGCGCTGACAAATAATCATAATATGGATTGTGCAGCAGGTGGTAAGTGGGATCTCCCGGCGCAAGCTGCAGTGTATGATGCAGCGTCACATTGTACTGCCCACTGAGCATAAACCGTCCCCAGCGTCCGGCATCATAGGAATAACTGCCCTTGGCGATGATACCGCTGACGCGTTCTCGCGCGATGTTGATCGGTTCAATGGTAACCCCATTCAACAAGTAGGGGATCGGGGCATTGGCCCCTCCGCGCGATACCGCTGCATACGCAGTCTGGCAAACGGGTGAGCTGCTCGGAATCTGGCCGAGCAGGCACTGCGCATCATTCAGCAACAGCGTATTGACGCTTTGATACTGCACTTCGTTGCTGATGCGGATATCATAATAATCCGCACTGACATTGAAGTTGGATGTCGGTGACCAATCGAACCCGGCGCCCCAGCTCTTGGCCGTGATCGGCGATAAATACGGATTGCCCCTCTGCGTACCCTTGATTTGCGTATTGATATAAGGGTTGTTGATGCCGGAGCAATTGGAGTAGGGAGTGCCGGGAAATAGCCTTTCACACTGATAGTAGTCCGTTACTCCCTGGAAAAATCCGCTGTTGCCGACGAAGGCATAACCCATGTCCGGCATTTTAAATGCGGTGGAATAATTTGCACGCAGCAACAGGGTATTAAACGGACGGAATGAGAACGCGACCTTGTAGGTTGGCCGGCTCGATGTGCTGCCACCATCATTGTGGAAGCGATCGTAGCGCGCGGAGACATCGGCGCTGAGCATGCTGGTGATCGGCACATGGAATTCGACGGCGCCCGCATAGTTATTACGCCGGCCGCCGCCAGAAGAGCCCGTGTACCCCCAGAACTGGCCAGAGCTAAGCAGCGGGTTTGCCGGCAACGCCCAGTTTTGATCCCCGGCCTGCAGCACACCCGCGAACCCGACATCGCCTGCCGGCAGCTTGAAGAGATCCGTATTCGTGACCTGCAAGTTCAGGTTTTGCGTATACGATTCGCTGCTGCTGTGCATGATACCCAAAAAGCTTTGATACTGGGCGGGCGTCAGACCCTGGTAAAATTTGCTGTAATTCGGCGCATAGATCGGGTAGCCATAGTAACTGCCCAGCTTGGGTCCAAGAAACTGGTTCTGAAAGAATGCATCAACCCTGCTGGTAATGGGGTGTGGCGTGTTTTGCACGGTATTGAACTGGGACCGCGCATAATAAGCGTCATACGCCCAGTTGCTGTCGCCCAAGTTGCCTTTGACACCACCGTAAAAATTGTAGCTGCGGTCCACCTCGTGTGTACCATTGACCGCCAAGCCTCCAACTTCTTCGGGTGCGAAGGTCTCGAATGGCTGCTGGAATGTTCCCGTATTGGCGTTGAGGATAATACCGGGAGCATGACCATTGTAGAAAGCCGCAATATTCGGCTCCCACCAATTGTAGAACGGACCCGCGCCGAAGCTCTGTGTCTGGATGGTGGCAACCAAGTTGCCGTACAACTCCATGTTGCTGTTGATTCGGAACTGCCCGGACAGATAGGCGGTTCCCTGATTGTTCTTGTTCATGACCGTGTTGTAGCCGGGCATATTGGGGCTGCCACACGCGTAACCACCATTGCCCACGTAGCTTCCAGGTGTTGCTCCAGGGCCTTTGGTTTCAAATTGTACCGTCGTTCCGCCGTACTGGTTGGCGATGTTGGCACATGGATTCACGCCAGCACTGGCCGGAATAATAAAGTTGCCCGCGCTATAATCGACCAAACCATAACTTATGGAAGGCATTCCGCTGAGATCCGGATTGGGATTGGCGTAGGTGGTGCCGTAGGGCCGCTGAAATTGGTAAATGGGCTGCTGCGTGCTGTACTGCAAACCATAAACCAAGCTCAGGCGACCTTTGTTATAACCGCCCACCAGCGACAGCAATTGGCTATTGCCGCCGCCATCCGCATAGCCGCCGGCACGGTACTCGAAATGGACTCCACTCACATGGTGCTTGAGAATGATGTTGATAACGCCCGCGATGGCTGCCGAACCATAGATCGAAGACTGGTTCCCGGGCACGATATCGATACGATCAATCATCGAAATCGGGAAATTGGAGATGTCTTGGACACTGGCCTGGCCATTGTACAGCAACGGATAATCGGCCAGCGGATGCCCATTAACCAGGATCAAGGTAAAATCGGGCGGCAGCCCCAACAGCGATACTGTTTGCAAGCCTTGGGTGAACGCCGCTGTAGCCGAGGCACCTTGCACCTCTCCTGTGGCCATGGGCATGGCTTGTATCGCTTGGTAGATGCTGGTGAAACCCTGCTCCTTGATGTCTTTTGCGGTGATCGAAATCGTGGGCGTCGCAGTTTCGATCTCGGCCGTCGGGATCAGCGAGCCAGTGACCACGATCTTCTTCAGTTCTTGCGCCTTTTTCTTGTCCTGCTTCTGCGTAGCGCCGGTCTGCGTGCCCTGCGCACGCGCGGGCAGGGTGTAAGCCGAGGCCGAGAGCGCCGCGACGATCGCGGCCGCCAACAACGAGCGTTGCATGGGCTTCATGGGTCAAGACTCCGTGTGTGTGCAGGCGAAGCATGCTGGCCGGTGTTGCCCGACCATGGCCGAA